>JASLZO010000251.1 GCA_030754805.1 Dehalococcoidia bacterium | reverse complement strand
GACCTCTGCGAACGAGGTGGTCGTCGTGCTCGGCAACGATGCAGAAGAGCATCGATTATTGCTACCCGGGAAACTGGAACGGGCGCGACTGGTGGTCATCGAGAACCCCGATTACGCGCTTGGAAAGACGACATCGGTGAAGGCCGGCATGGCAGCCGTAGACGTGTCCGTCGATGCGGTGGTGCCGATGGCGGGAGACTCCCCTCGTTCAGCAGGCTTATTAGACCAACTGGTTGGGGCCCACTTCGACGGAGGTAAGCCGATCACGTACCCGTGGTACCGAGGGATCGAGGGCCACCCGGGGGTTTTCTCGATGGAAATGCGCGAGGAGCTTCTCGGGATCGACGAAGCGACGCGCGGCATCCGTGGTGTCACCGAACGTGACCCCGACCGCGTGAACCGCGTCAAGTTCGACGACCGGATGGCGATCATCAACCTCAACACCTGGGAAGACTACGAGAGCGCGCTTCGTCTGACGGGCCAACCCGTTCCCCAACCTTTATAGCCCCTCGAGCATGTCGACCGATCGCGACCCGCCGACGCCGGAGGTTGAGGGCTCTCCCGGCGGGGGGCACCCTGGCACGGGTCGTCTCTATGGCCGGAACTACGCGACGTTGTTCGGCGTCGAGTTTGCGTTGTTCGGAGTTTATTACACCCTGCTGCCGGTCATCCCGCTGTACATCGTCAAGCTGGGTGGCACGGAGTCGATGGTCGGCCTGATCATGGGTCTTACGGCGCCTATCGCTGCGCTGGGGACACCGGTGTACGGGGCCGCGATAGACCGTTGGAGCCGAAAGGGTGCCGCGGCGGTTGGCTTCGTCCTGATCGCGGTTGGCGTCGTTCTGTTGCCCTTGATCGCGAAGCCGTGGCTGCTGCTGATCCCGGACCTATTTCGGAGAGCCGGAACCGCCACGACAGGAGCTGCGACGAGGACGATCCTGATCGACGTCGCCCCGCTGACGAGGCGTGGAGAGGCGATATCTACGATCACGATCTCCCACAATTTCGCCACGGCTCTGGGCCCTCTTGTCGGGTTGGCGCTTTTCGATCGTTCAGGTATTGGACCCGTCGCCGCGTTGTGCGTTGCGCTTGCGGGGTTCGGGATGATCGGGATCATTCCCCTGCGCGGGTCGGAAAGGCTCGGTACTCCCCCCACACCCGGTCTGGAGGAGGGTTTCATCGAACAGACTGGACCCATCGCCGTGCCGGCCATCCGTGAGGGCATCATTCGGAAGGTTGTGACGCCCGAGGCCTGGATGCCGGCCGTCGTGCTTTTCCTGTTCGTGACCGCGTTCTTCGGGACGCTGGCGTTCGTCTCGCTCCTGGGCGAACGGCGCGAGATTCCGGGGTTCGGTGTGTTCTTCACCGTGTATGGATTCGTGGTCATCGGCTCACGCCTCTTCATCGGCCAGTTGTCCGATCGATACGGACGAGGTGCGGTCCTGGTGCCGTGCTTGGTACTCGGGATCGTTTCGATGGTGCTGTTGGGGCCGGCCAACAACCTGGCGATGTTGCTGGCCGCGGCCGTGTTCCTGGGGATCGGTTGGGGGTCGGCGTTCCCGACGCTATTGACTTTGGCTGTGGACCGATCCTCCCCCGACCGGGTTGGCAGGACGATGGCGATGATGTCGGCGGCGTTTGCCTTCGGGACCGCGGTGGGTGCGATCCTCGTTGGATCGTTCGCTGATGCGTTCGGGTTCGGACTCGCCTACGGCATGATTGCGGGGCTGCTCACCATCGCGCTGGCCGTGCTGCTGGGTGACTACCGACGGACTGGAAGACCTCTGATCGCCCGGGTAGAAACCGTCGGATAACTGCTCGTTACCGCGTTTGCTTGGGGACCCTAGGGTCAGCGTTTGACCGTGAGCTGGTTGGGCTTTCCGGGGTTTGGTCTTCCAGGGGTTTCGCCGAGCAGAATGATCTCTGCTCGCAACAGATCCGGTTCGAGGATGAGCAACCCAACGGTTCCCAATCGCACACTTTTGTGATGGGGGAACGTCGGACTGCCGCTGTTGAGCAAAACGACGCCGTCCCTGGCGTCCAGCAGGTCCAGATGCGTGTGCCCCGAGATCAGAACGTCGAGGGGTGCGTCCGCGAATGCGCTGCGCAACTCAGCGACCGGGCGAGTCTCGGGCACGAGGTCATGGGTCATCCCGATCTTCCAGCCCTCGTACTCCAGAGTCTGAACCGGGAGGCTCCGATCGTCTTCTATGGGATCGTTGTTGCCCGTTGCGGCCAGTACCGGCGCGAATCGTTCCAGCCAATCGAGCACCATCGGCGAGGTCAGGTCACCTGAGTGCAGGATCAAGTCCGCCTGGCTGAAAAAATCGGCCGGCTGAGGGCCTAATTCGTCCATCGCGCGAATGAGGCCGGGGAGGTGGGTGTCGCTCAGGACGGCTATGCGCATCAGTGGTGTCGCGGACGGTCGTTCGGCGGCACCGCGCCGCTCCGATTGACCCGTTTG
>JASLZO010000250.1 GCA_030754805.1 Dehalococcoidia bacterium | reverse complement strand
GGGCGACGGTGCGCTCGACCCCGACAACTTCGAGGCGCTCGAGGAGGTGTTCGCCGACTTCCTTGAGACCCATCAAGAGGTATCAGCGCTACAGTATCGGAGCGTGGCAGGCCCGCGACTCGAGATCCTCCGCGATCCCGTCGGGAACGTCCGCGTCACCTCAAATCCGGCACCCGAGATCGAGGCGGAGTCCACCTGGTACGATCGCTGGGCCGCCGACCCGCCCACCGTACCGGTCGAGTCAGCATATTGGGGACCGGCCGTCGTGCGCCACGACCTGGGAGTCCCCGCCGTGACCGGGAGCCGACCCGTCGTAGACCCAGACAGCGGATTGATCGGGGTCATGGCAGTAGAGGTCTCGTTGCTCGATGTCTCCCGCTTCATGGCGGAGCTGGAGATCGGCTTGTCCGGAGAGTCTTTCGTGTTGGATGGAGACAGACGCCTAGTGGCGATCGCCGACACGCTCGCTCTCCTGAGGCCAGATGACGCCGCCGAAGAGTTCGCTTTCCACGAATTGGACTTCGCACACAGACCCGAAGTGGGGGTCTTCGGTCAACGTCCCGAAGTGGCTGCTACGATGGGTGGAGCATCCCCCACCCGCATGCGCTTCTTGGTCGGTGGAGTTACCTACTTGGGGTCGCTCGGACCGATCGAGCCCTCCCCCGAAGGGGATTGGTACGTCGGGGTGATCGTACCCGAAGACGACTTCCTTGGAGACTTAAAGCGCACCATAGTGATCGGATTCGCACTACTGCTCGGCGCGCTCATCGTGGCGGGCATCTTGGGAGATTGGTTTTCCAGGTACCTGGCCCGATCGCTGGCCAGAGTCGGCGACGAGACCGAGCAAGTACGGGAACTGAACTTCCAGAGCCGCGGCAATCCCGAGTCCGTCTTCCGAGAGTTGTACGACGTCCTGGCGGCCTTCGAGTCCATGAAAGTCGGTGTGCGCTCGTTCGCGCGCTACGTCCCGGTCAAGGTCGTACGGCGGCTTATCGAGTCGGGCAGTGACGCGCGTTCAGGAGGAGAGCTCCGCACGCTTACACTCCTTTTCAGCGATATCGCCGACTTTACGACGTTGAGCGAAGGCGTAGAGCCCGGTCGCATGACGGAGAAACTCAACGCCTACTTCACTGGGGTGACCGGAGCGATCGAGGAGTGTGGGGGGATTCTCGACAAATACATCGGCGATGGGGTCATGGCTTTTTGGGGTGCACCTGAGGCCATGGAGGATCACGCCGCCCAAGCGGTCGAGGCTGCGCTTCTGGCGACCGAATGGTTGTCCGATGTACCTGCCGATCACCCAGCCGCCGACCTTCACACGCGCTTCGGAATTCACACAGGATCAGTCCTGATCGGGAATATTGGTGGCCAGGAACGCTTGAATTATACGTGCATCGGTGAGAGCGTGAACCTGGCCTCACGAATCGAGGGTCTGAACAAGGTCTTCGGTACTCGAATCATGATCACGGGCCAAACCGAAGCCGCCCTCGGCGAGGGATACCAGACGCGGCAATTGGATACGATCGTAGTCAAAGGCGCGACTGAGAGCACCGTGGTCTACGAAGTGCTGGGCCGTACGGACCAGGTCTCAGAAGAGGCGCTTCAACGGGCCCGCAACTACGAAGAAGCGCTCAACTTGTATCGTGCACGTGAGTTCGTCGCGGCCGCGATTCGACTGGAGGCGATCGTCGACGATGACCGGGCCGCCGCCCCTCTACTGGAGCGATGCCGGCAATTCGTTTCCATCCCTCCCGACGAATCCTGGGACAGCACCTTCCGACTCGATGCTAGCCGGATCTATTCACGCGTTTGTCGTCAACGTTGAAGCGGGCGCGGTCGGTGGCCCCGGCTGAGGAGATCGAGGCGTGGTCCGCGGAACGGGGCCGTGCCAGGGGCCTCAACCGTGCTCCGCGGCGGCGACAGCATGCAACCTCCCCGTTCAGACGCCGGGATGGACACAGCGCGATCCTTCGATCCCGTACGATCGACCCTGGTGTGTCGCCCCGTGTGTCGGTCGGTGTGCGGCGGCGCGGCGGGTTACGACGGGGCCGGGTGCAGGCGGCGGTCGATGAGATGGTAGATCTCCTGAAGCGGGAAAGAGCTGGGCAAGTGGAAACGGATGACGGTGCCTCGCTCGACGACGCGGGCACCCACCTTCAGCAACCGCTGCTGCAGGGTGTTGAAGTAGGCTTGCTGCAGCTGGGTGCCGTACAGCAGCAGTTCCTGGAACGCATGCAGCAACATGTAGGCAGCGCTGTGCAGCAACAGGCGAAACTGGTTGGCCTCGAAGCGGTGGCATGAGGTACGATCTGAGTGCAGGAATCGCTTGTGATTCTTGATGTAATTCTCCGTCGCCCCGCGCCCGGCATAGGCCGTCTGGTACAGGAAGGAGGGTGGGCTGCTGGTCATGTTGGTGGTTACGAAGCGGACGTTGGTGCCCAGACACGACACCTCCACCTTGGCCA
>JASLZO010000024.1 GCA_030754805.1 Dehalococcoidia bacterium | reverse complement strand
AATTCGACGTCGGATTCGGTGTTCAACAATTCAAGGACGGGGCGGACCGAGCGAGACCCGAAGTCCTCTCGCCACCAGGTGACGTCGGCGAACTCCTCAGGATCGACTCCCAGCAACTCGAACCGTTCGGTCGAGGCGAGGCCGGAAAATGACCCGCCCTCCCTCACGACGAGCGACGCGAGGCCGATCTCAGGGACGGCGCTGAGTTCGGCGCCGATATCACGGCTGGAACCCACTGCAGCAGCTCCGATACCATCGAGGCGTATCTCGGCGCCGGCTTCGTAGAGAGCACGGTCTCGATAGCTCCGTTCGAGCGTGCCGCCGAAGCTGGCGGCGAAGGCGCCCAGACCGGCCCCTAGGACCAGCAGGAGCACTAGCCGCGTGGCGCCCATCGGGTTCCTGCCAATCTGCCACAGTCCCAGCGCCAGCCACGTGGGCGCGACGGGAGCGGTCACCCTTGCCACCACGCGCACCACCAGGGGAAAGAGGCGTAAAAGGATCATCGCGGCCGTCACCAGAAACAACGCCGGCACTGTGAGAAGGAAGATATCCGCCGAACCAGACCCTGAGACCGCGTTAGCGACCAACGAACCCTGTTGGCCCTGCTGCCACAGGAGCATCGCCACGACCCCCGCGAGTCCGACGTCGACGTAGTACCGCTGCAGCAGTGGCGTTTGGGACGGGCGTGTGACCTGTCTTCGTTCCTCCAGCGGGTTTCGTCGAGAGATCTGAAGGCTGGCGATCAGGAAGATCGAGAGCGAGAGCGCGCCGCCGATCGCCGCGAACAAGAACGCTGCCGGTGAGATCGAAACAGGGAGTGGCGCCCCTTCCGTGAACGAGATAAAAGCCGGGAAATACCCAAGGCTGGCGATAGCTGCCGCCGCCAACAGTGGGCCCAGAACGACCGCCGTCCCGCTGATGAGCACACCCTGGGCCGCATATAGGTAGAAGACGTGGCTCGTGTGGGCTCCCCGACTGCGAACCAGGGCGGCGTCTGCGCGTTGACGCTCCATCACCATCGTCGCTAGGAACGCCACCGCATACAGGACCATAGCCTCGACCAGCAAGAGCACGACTGCAAGTGGGACCTGGATGAACCGCAGCCTCTGGTCGTACCCCTCCAGCAGATCTGTCAGTTCCGTGTCCAATCGGAATGCCCGGATCCGCGAGCCAAGAGACCGGGTCAGCGAGAGCGTCTGGTTGAGGGTCCGTTTCGCGTTCGAGGCACGGACACTGCCTTGCTGAATCGTGTATGTCCACTGGTGTGATGTCCCCATCTCCAGGAACGCGTTCCCCAATGTGGTGATCAACGTTTCTTGGTGAATGATCACCGGCAGCGTGTTCAACAGCGTCGGCGGATTCGAGAGGCGGGTGAAGGGTGAGTTTCTCCAAAGCGGATCGCCCGGGTCGCGGATCCGCGCGATGCCCGTCAGGGTCACAGTGACGTTTGGCGTGATGTCGGGCCAGAACGGCGTGAACGCTACGGAGGCGCCCGCGTCCAGCTCGAGCACGTCCGCACCAGGTTCAAGAGCGACAGCCTCGATCGCAAGCGATCCAGCGACTGTGGCAGGCGTATGCTCGGGCCACCGTCCTTCGACGAGTTCGAACTTCTTCTCGAAGTCCGACAAGACGTGGAAGGAACCCCTCGGCACGTTCGCCAAGGTCCCCGGCGGTTCCCCGGGCCGCGACGCCAGGAAGGTGTCGGTTCGGGTGAACATGGTTGCGTCACCGACGATCGACACAAGGCGCGCCTCAACCTCCGCCTCGACGCGATCGACCGTTCCCGATCGAGATACCTGATCGGCTGCCGGCGAATCGAACCGGATCCGGAGGTCCAAGTCGCGCGCATCGGCGTTCTTGAGCGAATGAGAAAGGCCTACGTCTCGGAGGGATTCGCTGTAGATCACGATGCCGGACGTCACCGCCGTCGCGAAGATTGTTCCGATAAGGACCGGTAGGAGAAGGGGGGCATACGCCCACATCCTGCGAACGACCAACGGGAAGAAGGTGCCGAGCACGCTACTCGTTCCCGATCCGCAGGATGCCGGCCATCGGAACTGAGATATACACGCGCCAAAGCACCGCTGCGCCTACCAGGCCACCAACCAGAACCGCGCCGACCATGGTGCCAACCGTATTCCATTCCGTGGTCACAATCAGGCTTGGTACAACGGGCGCGGCGCCAAGGCCTTGAAAGAGCGGGACCAAAACGGTCGCGAGCCACAGCCCAACCGCCACCCCGGAAACCACGGCGAGGCCGACGATGACAACGTGTTCGGTCAAGAAGGCCACCATCGCGTTTACTCGTGACAAGCCCAGGGCTCGCATGAGTGCCATGTCCCCAGATCTATCCTGCGCAGAAGCAATCGCATGGGCCGAGATACCGGTCGCGAGTGCGATGAGCGCCGCGACGACCGCCATGACCACTAGGCCGCGCCAACTCGCTGAAGCGAGCGGGCTCCGCCGTCGCTCCTCGCTCACCGTGGCAGCATCAACAACAGTCCCGGTCAACGCGGTGTCCTCCACGATGCCCAGTAGCGTGGTTTCTTGTGCTGCTTCATCCCCGGATAGCGTCAGGAAGACCTGGTTCGGCCAGATCGGCTTCTTCTCCATGACCGCCGTCACCGCCACGGCATTCACGTGGGTCATCAAGCTTGGGCCGTGGGCAATCGCGAACCCGGCGTTCGTTTCCGGAATGGTCGGGAACTGGTCCAGCGTCCCGACGATCCGGAAGGGAATCACGCGACCCGAGATGTGGAGAGCGCGCTCTCTGCCCACCGACAACCCCAAGACTTCCTGAAGTCGAGAACTCGCGTACATCGGCACCGTACTCAGTTGCGGGGAGACGTAGAGGCCTCTCACACCGTCGAGCGTTTCCCGACCCCACGCGAACTCGAGCGCGGTTTCGTGGTGGCCTGTCGCGTTCGCCGCCCCAACATAGTCCCGCCGATCACCCGACGTGAGGATCGGTAACCACTCCTCCGGCCGATCGAAAGTGTCGATCACGTGTTCCATGCCATCCCTGTCACGGTATTGAAGGTCGTCCAGATGGATCATCCCGGGAGCGCCGCTGGAACCCAATGCGTTCTCGAAGACCAGGATTGAGTCCAGGATGTACGGCCCCGGTGGTGGGTCGTGTTCCCCTCGGCCGAGAGGTTGTTCGACGAGCCGCCACCCCTCAAAGTCAAGGGCACCCATCGAATACGTGTGTGGGCGACCCAATCCGTCGATTAAATGCAGCCAGATGAACTGTTTCCCGCTGGGGTTGTCGGCACGGACCCAGACGCCGATCGTCTCGGCGTCGTCCGGAATCGCACGGGCAGGTGTTCGATCTCCCTCCAGGAGGGAGAGGTTCACCAGGATCTCGCCCAGCCTTTCGTCTGAAAAGTCGTCCCGGAACCACAGGACGTTTCCCGCGGTGCTCGGATCGACCGCCAGCAACGGCACTAGGGTGCCCGGAGTCAGGGTCCCAATGCCTGCCTTGGTTGTATAGGCGGCGCTGGCGTCGGTGACTCCCGGAAGTTGGGTGAATCGTTCGCGCACTCCCGCGAAATCCCCGTTCGCGTAGCCCTCAGGCCGGTACACGAATGCATCGCCACCGGAGCTATGGGAGGCGAAGTCATCCGCGCTTTTATCAAGCGTTCCGCCAAAGGTCGCCGCAAACGTCCCCAGTGTCGCCACCAACAACAACAGGCCACCGAGTCCGATTGCGGAGCCGGGCGCCCGTCCCATCCGTTCGAAGGCAAGCGACGCACCAAGCAGGCCGATCACTCGCGTCGCCAGTCCTCCTATCCGAACGATCAAGGGCAGCAGTCGGAAAAACAACATCAGCGCAATCACTATCGTCAGTGCGGGAATCAACAGGGCGACGCGGTCGACGGATATTTTTCCGCTTGTACCGATGGTGGCCAGCCCTTCTCGTTGATCCAGTTGCCACAGGAGCACACCAGCGACCGCCAGTAACGCGCTGTCGAGCAGAAGTCTCTGCACCCACCGGCCGTTACCTCGCGGGGCGCCGCGGCCCGTCCGCAGTACAGCGAGCGGAGTCCGGGCAACTCTCGCGGTCGGTAGCAGCAGCAGGCCACCCGCCAAGAAGGCGCCAGCGACCACCCAGGGCACCGTCGGGAGCAAGGAGGCCGGTCGGAGGATCTCCGACCCAAGAACGGTTTCCCAGCTTGGCGTGTATCCAAGCCCGTTCCGGCGACCAGCGGCGCGAGGACCATCGTCGCAGCCAACACGGTGAGGCCCCATAACAGGACCATCCCAGCGGATTCGAACAGTCCAGCCCCTCGACTTCGGACCAGCGCGACAGAATTCTGTTGCCTTCCGCTCAATGCGATTGCAACCATCCCGAGAGAATAGAGGGCAATCGCTTCGACCAGTACCAGCAAGATCACCAGTGGGATCCGGACCTTCGACATTTCGCGGTTGAACACCTCGACTTCCCGTTCGAGTCCAGCGATGAGCGCCGCCCGTGGGACCGCGGATGCGAGGCGTCCCTGCATGTCCAGCAGCATCGACTCGGTCCCATTCGGACCCTGGTCCAAAACCACCGCATGGTCGAGATACAGGAAGTCGTTGACGTTACCCAGGAAGGCCGGGGCATTCGCCCCAACGCGGTTGACCAGCGTCTCTTCAGGAACGAACAGAGGCATGACCCATCGGTTGTTCAGCTCGAATGCCTCGAAGTAAGGCCCAGACTGCGCCAGCCAGTAGTTCTCGTCGGGGTTGATGGGCTCGACGATCCCAACGATCTTGGTCTCGAACGACGGGCGCGGGTCCTGCGGCGACGCCGGTTGGCGCAAGACCTGGCCGACGGTCACAAGGACCGTCTCGGCCGCGTCACGTCCGATCGCGACCTCGATAGGCCCTTCGGCTCCTGCGGGTTCGGGCAACCGTCCTTCGATGAGCACGTGCTCAGCCAGGTCCGTCCGGTACTGAAAATACGAGAGTTGGAGGAACCCGGGCGGCTCGACCAACTGAGTGTTCATGATTCCGGCAGACGCGTAGACACCATGCTCAATGAAGGCGTCACCGAACGATGCTTTGGCCGCTTCGACGATGTCGGACCGGGTTCCCCGATATTCCTCTTCCGAGAAGGATGAGAACCCGAGGTAGATCTGGGGGTGAAGCGTGGATCTAAGGCTGGTCAGCGCCTGGTCATACGCCAACCGCTCAAGCGTCGCTGTATAGAGCGGTCCGGTGGCAAGCAGGACGACCGCCAGAAGCAACCCGACCGAGGCGACGACGCCCAGCGGTCCGCTGGCGCGCAGCTGCCTCCACACGAGCTTCATTAGGGACACGGCCGACTCCCCCTCACCTATCCAGCCCACACCTGCGGCCGGGAACCACAGATTATACTTGCGGCCGCTCCCCGATCAGGCGCCGGGCTTGGACGAGTGAACAGGCCCAGACCATGACAAACGAACTCCCCGCTCTCTTCGATAGCCACACGCACCTGGACCAATACGACCCGGTGGAACTACCGGGAATATTCCTCCGCGCGCGGGAAGCGGGAGTTGCCGGAGTTGTCACCGCAGGCGTCACGGTGATTTCTTCAGACCGGTGCGTCGCGCTGGCCCGCGGAAATTCGGGGTTCGTGTGGGCAGGGGTCGGAGTCCATCCGATGGAACCTGGGATCGACCTGACCGACGCTGACGTCGAACGGCTGCGCGAACTTGCGACCGAGCCAGAGGTCGTCTGCATCAGCGAGGTCGGTCTGGATCACCAGTCCGGAATGCCGGACCGCACGGTGCAGGACCGCGGGTTTCGGCTGCAACTGCAGATTGCCGTCGACACGAATCTCCCGGTGATCTTCCACAACCGTGACGCCGGGATGGAACCGCTCCGGATCCTCGACGAGGAGCTGCAAGGTCGCACCAAGATCGTCGCCCACTACTTCCAGGGGCCAGTCGACTACGCCGAAGCGTGTCTCGATCGCGGGATCTACCTCTCGCTGGCGAAGCCTCTCCTGCGTCTCCCAGAACTCCAGGACCTAGTCCGCGGCCTTGTGCCACTCGACCGGATCGTCCTCGAGACCGACGCTTTCCCGCAGCCGTTCAAGCGGAACCGGTCCAACTGGACCGAACCATGGCAGGTCACCCAGGTGGCCGAAAAGGTGGCCGAACTCAAGTCCGTATCAGTGGAGCAAGTGGCAGCAATCACGTCGGCCAACCTCGCGCGAATCCTGGGCCGATCGATCGGGGCGACCGGCCCGGCCTGAATCACGCGGACCGCGCACCAGCGTTCGATCGGCGCCTGTTCGTCACGCGACCACAGGTCGTTCAACCCCCAGAGGAACACCGCCGAGCGCCTTCCCGGACCCTGTTGGGGCCGTGATCAGCGCGCTCTTACCTTGTCAGATAACCGGCCACCCCATCTCCTGGGGCAGCGTCGGCTCACCCAGCGTTTGGCGGAACCAACGGCTCACCGCCGGAAGGAACGGGGTCACCGAATCACCGGCATGGTCCTCTACCTCCGTCCGAACTGTTTCTCGAGCTGCGTGGAACTGAGATGAACCATCGTTGGCCGCCCGTGAGGGCACAGCCGCGGAAAGTCCGCCGCTTCGAACTGCCGCAACAAGCCGTCCATCTCCGGCAGCGTCAGGACCTGGCCCGCACGGACGGTGCTGTGGCAAGCCACCGTGGCCGCAATCCGTCGCTCGTGAAGGGTGAATGCGTCTGGCTCACGACCGTCTTCTTCCGGGCCAAGGGGTTCCCCGCCGGACCTGTCCAGCACCTCGACCAGCGTCGGAACGGCCTCGCCTTCTCGTAAGGAGCCCGGTACGCCCCGGAGCAGCAATGAACCCTCGCCGAACGGGTCCCAGCGGAAGCCATACGTATGGAGCAACTCCCCTAATTCCTGGATCGAACTCTCCTGTCGGCGCGTGAGCGAAACCGTCAGCGCCATCAACAGGGCCTGCACCGGTCGTTCGGCGCTGGAATCCCCATTCAGCAAACCATCGAACACGAGGCGTTCGTGCGCGGCGTGCTGGTCGATCAGGTACATCCCGTCGGGCCCTTCGGTGACGATGTAGGTCGTGCCCACCTGCCCGATCGCCCGAAGCAAGACCCGTTCTTTCGTGACCGGCTTCCCCGGGTGATCCGTTTGGCCGGAATCCTGGGTGTCGACCATGACGGCCTGCTGGGAAACCGCCAGGGATGGCGGGGCTTCTAGAACTACATCGCCATCCGGTGGCGCCTCGGGCACGATTGCAGCCCCCTGAGGATCGCCCGAATCCAACGCCGACAACGCGTCGTTTGCGACCAATGTCGCCCGGAGAGAACGTTGGACCGCGGAGAAGATCTCGCCTTCACGGCGGAACCGAACTTCGGACTTAGCCGGATGAACGTTCACGTCGACGTCGTCCGGCGGCACCTCGAGGAACAACACCGCCATCGGGTGTTTCCCGCGGGGGAGGATCTCCCGATACGCGTCTGCAAGGCTCGACGAGAGAACTCGGTCCCCGACGGCCCTTCGGTTCACGAAGAACTCCTGCCGGTCCCGACGGCTTCGCACCAGGTGCGGCGGCCCCGTATACCCTGTCACTCGCGTTCGTCCCACGGTCGTTTCTTCGATCAGGAATAGGCCCTCGGCGGCAGCGGCGCCCCACGCCTCCAACAGGACGTCCCGGTGCTCGCCGTTCCCCGGCGAGTGGAAGCCGAGCCGTCCCTCGGTCAGGAGACGGAAGGAGACTTCCGGATACGCCAACGCGTACTGCGTCATGACGTGCAGACACCGACCGCCCTCGGCGGCGGGGGAGCGAAGGAACGAGAGTCGAGCCGGCACGGTTCGGAACAGGTCCCGTACAAATACCGACGTCCCGACAGGCGCCCCCTGACTGCCAAGGTCGATACCACCCTCTCCGCCCACCTCGATGAATGTGCCTGCCTGCACGTCTCCCCGACGCGAGACGACGGTCATTCGAGATACCGACGCAATCGACGCCAGTGCCTCGCCCCGAAATCCGAGCGAGCGCACCTCCCAGAGGTCGCGAGCCTGTTCGATCTTGGACGTGGCGTGCTTCGTGACCGCGAGTTCGAGTTCGGACTCCGGTATTCCATCCCCGTCGTCCGTGATCCGGATCAGAGAAAGCCCGCCGCCTTGTAGTTCGATTTCGACCCGCGACGCGCCCGCATCCAGCGCGTTCTCGATCAATTCTTTTACAACGGATGAAGGGCGTTCGACGACCTCGCCCGCGGCGATCTGGGCCGTCACGTCGGCACCAAGCAGGCGGATGGGCAAGGCGACCACCCTCGAACATGTGTGTGTTACGTCTCGGGGAGCAACTGGAAGGCGTAGCTTAGCGCATATGTTCCGTTTTTCGTGAGAAGCGAAACACTATGGATCAAGGTCAACCTCCGCCTGTTTCTTCAGTTCATAGAGTTTCGCCAAAGCCTCTAGGGGCGTCATCTCGTTCAGGTCCAACGCGAGCAACGCTTCTTCGATTCGGGATGGAACTCGAGAGGAGCCGCTTGCACGGTTCTCACCGGGCGGCGCGATGAGGTCGAACAGCATGGGTTGTTGGCCCGCAGGGTCTCCGGCCGTCTGCGCTTCCTCGAGCCGTTCCAGCATCTCACGGGCTCTGGCGACCACCGATTTCGGCAACCCGGCGACCTGGGCGACGTGGATGCCATACGACCGGTCCGTACCACCCGGCAGCACGCGCCGAAGGAACACGACCCGTCCACCTTCTTCCGCGGCCGCAACGTGAAAGTTGGCGACCCGTGGCAGGCTCTCCGCCAACTCCACGAGTTCGTGGTAGTGGGTTGCGAACAATGTCCGCGAGCCCAGCCTGGGGTCGTTATGGATCTGCTCCACAACCGCCCACGCGATCGCCATCCCGTCGTAGGTACTCGTCCCGCGACCGATCTCGTCCAGCACCACCAGGGAGCGCGACGTTGCCTGGTGGATGATGTGCGCGACCTCCGACATCTCGACCATGAACGTCGAACGCCCTGTCGTGATGTCGTCCTGAAGCCCGGCTCGTGTGAAGATGCGGTCTACCAGCCCAATATGCACCTCGCCGGCCGCCACGAACGATCCGACCTGCGCCATCAACACCGCCAGTGCGACCTGCCGGAGATAGGTCGATTTTCCAGCCATATTTGGTCCGGTCACGATCGCGACACGTGTCTCGGCATCAAAGGCCGTGTCGTTCGGGACGAAGGGGTCGCGGGAAAGCGCTTCGACGACGGGATGTCGCCCGTCCCGGATCGTAAGGTCGGTGCCTCCATCGACGGTAGGTCGGACGTAGTTCCGGACCGAGGCGACCTCCGCGAACCCCGCCAGCACGTCCAATCGCGCCGTGATCCGAGCCGTCGCTATCACATCTTCGGCACCGTCCCCAACCTGGCTGCAGACCTGGCGGAAGATCGCGGCCTCCAACTCCGCGGTGCGGTTCTCGGCATCGGCGACCAGCTCCTCCTGCTCCTTCAATGCCGGCGTGAAGAAGCGTTCCCCGTTGGCGACCGTCTGCTTGCGTGTGTATTCATCCGGGACGCGACCCAGGTGAGACCGTGTCACCTCGATGTAATACCCGAACACTCGCGAGTACCCGACCTTCAGCGATGGAATGCCGGTCCGTTGGCGTTCATCGGTCTCCATGCGGGCGATCGCCTCGCGGGCCGTCGCGCCCCCGTTCCGCAGTTGGTCCAGTTCCTCCGAGAACCCAGTCCTGACTACCATTCCGTCGCCGAGCGTCACAGGAGGTTCGTCCGCGATCGCCGTGTTGAGGAGTGTCACGAGTTCGTGGTGCTCGCCGATCCCATCTCGAACCCAGTCGATGGCACCCGTGGATTCAAGGTTTGTTGCGAGCGTGCCGACCGACTCCAGCCCTGCACGGAGGCTAGATAGATCGCGCGGCGACGCGATCCCGGACCGGATCCGGTTGACCAGGCGTTCGATGTCCGGCGTCCCCCGGAGCACTCGCCGAAGGCTGGCACGGAGCGACGTGGACACGCGCAGATAGTCGACGGCGTCAAGGCGGTTGGTTATCTCTCCCAACTCCAGGGAGGGCTCCCTCAGCCAGCGATGGGCCATGCGGCTTCCCATCGGCGTCAACGTCGCATCCAGGTGGCCGAGCAATGATCCTGCCCGGTCGGTCCCAAGCAGCGGCTCGAACAACTCCAGGGTCCGGACTGTCGCCGAGTCCAGCTGCATCGACGTGGCCGGGTTCCGTGTCGCGAGGGATTGGACCTGGGGAAGTCCGGCCGATTGGGTCGTTTCCAAGTACGCAACTATGGCGCCCGCGGCTGCCGTCGCCAGCACGAGATCCTCACAACCGAATGCCACGAGGTCGGATGTGGCAAAGTGGGAGAGCAGCCGTTCTCGAGCCCTTGCCGGATCGAAGAGCGCCGGGGTCACAGGTGTCACGTGAGGACCACCGTCGCCGACCACGACCGTTTGGTCCTCCGAAGGACCGGCCTCCGGTACCACGATCTCGACCGGCCCGACCCTCCCGATCTCCTGCTGAAGCTCCTCGGGCTCAAGCTCCATGGTCACAAACTCTGACGTCGTGATATCAATATACGCGAGTCCAGCCCGGTCGCCGCCGGTGACCGCAGCTGCCAAGAAGTTATTGGCACTCCCGGGTAGCAACCCCTGTTCGACAACCGTTCCGGGTGTTACGACTCGCACAATGTTGCGATCGAGCAGGCCCTTGGTCGTCCTCGGATCGCTCGTCTGCTCGCAGACCGCAACGCGATGGCCAGCACGGATCAACTTGGCCAGGTGCCCTTCCAGTGCCGCCACCGGCACCCCCGCCATCGGTATCCGGTGTCCGCGCCCCATTTCCCGCGAAGTCAGGACTATGTCCAATTCTTTCGCGGCGATCTCCGCGTCGCTGCCGAAGGTCTCGTAGAAGTCGCCCATTCGGAACAGGAGGATTCCGTCCTGGATCTGCGCCTTCATGTGCTCGTATTGCCGCCAGACGGGGCTTCCCGCGTCCCCTCTGGGAGAGCCGCGATCGTCGCGTCTATCACGAGTGCGAGCTTTATCAGTCATCGAGACGATTATTCCATGGGAGGCAGGCGGGAGCGAAGGGTTCAGCCTCGTTCCAAATCACACTTCTTGCGTTTTCAGAACGAATGCGCGACTCTCACCGCCGGGAGGGCCGGTGGAACAGGTTGTTCGTCTCAACGCGTTCGAAACGCTGGAGGAACACTTCGGCTACGGATCCTTTCGGGCTAACCAGGAGGAGGTTATCGCCGCGGTCCTCGAAGACCGAGACGTCCTCGCGATCCTGCCGACCGGGGCTGGGAAGTCTATGTGCTACCAGCTCCCATCGCTGATGCGCCCAGGCCTGACGCTCGTCGTTTCGCCGCTAATCGCCCTCATGAAAGACCAGGTGGACGC
>JASLZO010000249.1 GCA_030754805.1 Dehalococcoidia bacterium | reverse complement strand
CGTGCGAAAGAGAAGAAAGTCGAATCTCCCCTGTGATGGTGCCTTTTCCTTCTCGCTCTGGGTGATGGCGACGATGTTCTCCCCGAGAGCTTCTACTTCCACCTCGGCCAGGCGAGGCCGTTCTCGCCGGAAATACCGAACGGGGCCTTGCTCGTCTGAGGTCAGTCGATCGTAGACCGCCTGGGTCACGGTGATCTCTCGTCCCGCCGCGGTCAACAGGACGAAGTCGATCGCTCCACGTTCATCTGCTGACAAACTGCGGTACCCCTCGGCCGAAACCTCAGCGGCGTGTTGCCCGTCCGTATCCAGAACATCTATGCGGACGAATTGAACGACGGCGCCTTCCATGCCCCCGGGCGCCTTCTTCTGAGTTTTCAAATCGAAGGTGAACTGGCGCTGGTCCTTGTTTGGCTGAGTCACGAGCCCGGCGCGGACGAACTGCAACCGGCCCTGGGCACCGGGAGATCGCAGACCGTCGGAAAGGAGCACGCGGAACTTCAGGAAGGGGTCCCCGCGGCCCTCATCTGCGAAGCGCAGGACGATCCTTCGCGCCACCACCGCGCGACCCAGGTCGATCTCCAGTCCCCAGTTTTCTATCGGTAGATCCGTTTCCGGCTCCCACCAGGTATCCATGTCTCCGTCGAGCACGTTTGCTGCCGACGACTCACCCGATCGGGCCATGGAGATTGTGGCCAGCAGCGTATCCTGCTCCGCGTTGACGATTGCGTTCGTCTCGCGGCGCAGGAACCGCGGCCGCACGATGCCGCGCTCATCGACCGTGCGTGAGCCTGTCGCCGCGGACCAGGCCAGCCAGTGGTCGGACGATTCGACCAGAATCCGATCGGCTAGCGGGCGATACCCCAGGGCGGGGTCCTGGGCGTCGAGAGGCCGTGGACACAGAGCGACGAGACTCAGCAGCAGCAGTGCCTGGAGTTGGCCGGCCCCCCGGGGAGGTCTGGTCTGCAACTGTGATGCCATGTGTTCAATGATGTGAGCGCACACAGGGGCACATCTGCGCGCATCACGCAGCGAGACAGATTCATCGTTTTCAGAATACAAGATCTATTCGCTAAAGAAGCCCTAATAAGCCACGGCGATGGGCCGGACGACTCGATCGATTCCGGACTGCGACCGGATTTCGACACTGGTCAGGTAGAGACCCGGGGGCACCCGTTGCCCCTGGTCGTCGGTCGCTGGCCAGGCGAAGGATACGGCGCCGGATCCCGTTCCCCCTTGTAGCTCGGCCACCTGCCTTCCCGTCAGGTCGAAGATCCGTATCGACGCGTTGTCGGAATCGACCTTCAGAACGGCGAACTCGAGCACCAGCTGCTCGTTGACGCCGTCACCGTTCGGCGTGATCACGCCGGGACGCATCGACAGTCCGCGGATCAAAGAGCTGCTGCCAGGCAGATCGGGGAGGAACACGACATTACTCTGACTCTCCGCCGCTTCCACCGACTGCCACAATCCCGGTCGGTCGCTCTTGGCGATGTCCAGGCTCACCACCGAGGCATTGCTCAGAACGCGGGTCCTGAACCCGATTTCGACGGAGTCGTCGATGACGACCTCGGCCAGCGTGATCAGCAAGGAGTCCTGATTCACCTCCATCACCCTCGGCGTGACCCGGCGGTCTCCGATCTCGACGAACACGTCCTCGGCGGACACCGGCCCGGGGGCGACCAGACGCAGAACGTCGAATCCGCTGTCCCCCACACCCGAAGTGGGTACCAGTGTGTAGACGAAGCCCGTGTCCACATTCGCCGTCACCGACCGGGGCACCACGCTTCCCAACGCCGCCCTCACGAGGGCATCGTCGAACTCAACTGACATCCGTGACCTTTTCGCCGGCCTTGTTGAAGAACGTGTAGAACGAACCCAGTTCCTCGCCGGACCTCGTCCACAACCGCATCCTGGTATTCGCTGGCAGTTCCGCATCTCAGAGCATACGCCGCAGCGCCTTCGGTTTTGCGTAAGCGCTTTCAGCAATTCGCACGCCGAATCACCGGCCACCTTGCCAGGTGGGGCGTTATCGGGATACCAGGTCAGTCGAGCCGTCGAGTGAGTGCCCTGACGTTCACGCCCAGCACGCATCGGCGGGCGCAGGAAGCCGATCTCGGCTGGTTCGTCCTAGTGCCCTGTCTCAGAAGTAGCCTTGTGGAATTCGGGCGTCGAGACGCGCGGGTCGCAAGGCGCGCGAGCAAGGTGGGTCGGTGGGACCCACCGAACGAGCGCAACGCAGCGAACCGTGATGGCTCGGCGAACGAATACAAGGATCATTCTGAGACAGGGCACTAATACGCCACGGCGAAGGGCCGGACGACGCGATCGACTCCAGACTGCGAGCGGATCTCGATACTGGCCAGGTAGAGACCGGGAGGAACCTGTTGGCCCTGGTCATCGGTTCCGGTCCACTCGAAGGACACCACGCCGGAACCCGTTCCCTGTCGCAGTTCGGCCACCTGCCTTCCGGTG
>JASLZO010000248.1 GCA_030754805.1 Dehalococcoidia bacterium | reverse complement strand
GGTCAGCTCTGAGAGAACGTTCGCCAGCGACATTGGCGAGGCGGACGTACTGCGAAACCGAATGGACGAAATGGCGCGAGAAATCGCTGGATTTCTCCAGCGAAGGGACCTCCGGGGGAAGACGGTAAAGGTAAAACTCCGCCTTTCCGACTTCACCACGTTTACGCGCCAGGACACGATCGAAGCCCCAACGAATGATGCCGCCGTGGTTCAAGCGGTTGCGCGGCGCCTGCTGGACGTTGAACTATCTCCCGGTAGGGAGTTCCGTTTGATCGGTGTGGGCGTCACCAATTTGCAAGATGAAGATGGTGCGCAGCTTCCGCTGGTCACTCTAGGAGATCCCGAAACCCAAACCATGGTCAACGGCGAGGACGCGAGTGTGTGAGGCCGGAAAGGGTGATTGTCGCGGCGAGCGCTAGCCCTGTCGCCACGATGAACAATCGCCGTCCACGCCGTAACTCATCGATCGTTGCCGACTTCCCTTCTGGATTGAGAACCTTCGATTCGACCTCGTCCGTCAGCCTGACATCCAACGCGCCGGCAACCGCTCCGTGCGACCACCGAGGGTCTTGCCAACTTCGCTCCCGGCTCGCTTCTCGGGCCGCTTCCCACGCTTCGTGGCCACGGCCCTCCGTCCACCGCGCTGACCAGGACAAAAACATTCCGGAAAGGACCGAAGGGATGAAATTTGCAGTGGCGAATGCACGGTTCGCCGCCCGTCTTAGCTGCTTCCCGTCATCGCTACGCTCATCGTTCCACTTTTCCTGGAGGACACGGGTGGTCCGGTAAGCAACCGCGCCCGGTACTCCCATCAGCATGAAATAGAAAAGAGGTCCGACGACAGTCTCCGTGTAGTCGTCGGAGATCCCTCTCAATGCTTGCCCGACCTGGACGGATTCGGTGTTGGTCTCCATGTCTCCGACGGTCCGCGAACGGATCCGGTCTGCGGCGTCGCTTGATGATTGAAGAATCGAGCGAATCGACAACGTGCTTTTGAAAAGCGTCGTGGCAAATTCACGACCCAGCGGAGCGTTGATTCGTCCGGCCGCACCCAACAGCCATCCGGTTACTGTTCGGGTCACCATCGGTAGGCCGAAAGCCACGACGTTGCCGAAAGTCGCCCTTGCGGTAGGCGAGTTTTGTGGCGTGGCGTGCTCGATCGCGTCGATGGCTCGTGCGGCCAGAAGGTTCGGGTGCATCTCATCCGGAGTGTCACCGAGAACGAAGTCCCACCCCGCGGCCCAGATGACCGTACTCGACTCCCGGCCGCTGTATGGACCTCGAGGTGACATGCCGCGGTGCGGCTACGTGCCCGAAATCATTTCGCTGGCAGCGACGCGGCGAAGCTGGTTCCTCGCGCGACCCACTCTTTCAGAGCCGCCCGACACGTGATGCCGTCCTGCGCCACGAGGATCCATCCCTCCATCGTCCGGCCGGTGAAGTCCATCATCCTTGCCGGCCGCTTCATCGTGGGGATCGGGGCCGACATGGACCATCCATTCATCCTTGATAACGCCGCAGGCCATGTTGCCCTGGTAGAGGAAGCTCAGGCCGCTGGACATCTTTTTTCGCCGATCTTCGAGAACCGATCTCCGAGAACGCCTCGGATCCTACTCGCCAACCCTTCGTGGTAGAGCACTCTCCACCCCGCCTCATCTGCCTAGCATTGCCAGGTTCCGACTTCAGAATATCCAATCCACGCAATCAGATAGAAGAAGGATAAGCTTGGTTCGGAGGTGGGTCCTCTGGCCCGGGATTCAGGCTGGGTGAGCGCGCCGGCGACGATGTCGCTCAACTCCGCCAGGTCCCGCGGTTCGTTAATCGCTAGCGACCCTCCAGCTGCGAACCTGCTGAACTCACCTCTCCCGTGTCGACTGGAGTGTCCGTGATCAAGCGGGCCATGTGTTCGCCCCATGTCCGGTCCAGCAGGTAGACGTCATCGAATCCCTCCACCTGCGCGTAATTGTTCACGCGATCTGCGGTCAGGCCACCGATCAAAACGCGCCAATTCTCCCCGTCCTCCATGTAGACCCGCAACTTGATCTTGGGGTCTATCAGGCCGTAGGTAGCCAATTCTGAGTCAGATGGTTCCTGGGTGATGATTCGTGGCGACCGGGCTCCGGCAGCTAGGAACGGCGTCCCGCTGAAGGCTTCGCCCACCTGGGGACCTTCCAGCCCGCCGATGTGCCATTTCCGGTTCTGATCGCGGATGAACTCTTCTTCGTCTCCGTAGTACTCGACATCGAGCTTGTTGATCTCGGTGTCCTTGACGATGTAGAACCACGGGCGCAACGAGGCTGAGTCTTCAAGCTCGGTTCGCGGGCGAAGCGCCATGTAGCCGCCCAGTACGGCGACTATCAGGATCAAAACGCTGGTAACCCGAAAACTCACCTGACCCCTGCCTCGGCTCCGTTTATCGTCGTCGCCACCAGGTCCACGCACCCACCAGGCTCACCAGCGCTGGTAATACTCCAACGCT
>JASLZO010000247.1 GCA_030754805.1 Dehalococcoidia bacterium | reverse complement strand
ACGACCAACGGCAACACCGCTAAGTGGCCGGAGGTGACGACTCACCTGCTGCCGCTTTACATGGGCTGGGGCACGCAGTACTGGGCCGCCAGCTTGAAGACCTGGAACCGTCTCGATCCTCAGGTCAGGACCTACCTGGAAAAGAAGTTCGTGGAACTGGATGTCGCGCTGTGGAAGGCCGCCTTGGATGGCGCGGAGCCGGCCATCGATTGCAACGTCGGGCGGGCCTGCACGTTTCCCGGACTGACGAAGTACAACATGACGTTGGTCAAGATCACCGAAGCGGACCTAAAGCTTACAAAAAAAGTCATTAAGGAGCACGTGCTTACGGACTGGGCAAAGCGGTGTGGTCTGGAGTGCGTGAAAGAATGGAACAACACGATCGGCAAGGCGCTCAACATCCAGTCGCCGCTGCCATGATGACGTAACACTGAGCGGAGAACGCGGGCGCTGGCACCGGCGCCCGCGCCGGATGGGGGATTCTCGCCAATGAGGCTGCTCGACCGTCTGATTCAATGGACGAGCGTGGTTTGCCGCGTCGGCGTTCGGCTGGGCGGCGCCATGGCCGTGCTCATCTGCTTTGTCATCGCGTTCGATGTCGTCGCGCGCAAGGCCGTCGGCGTTGCGATCGTCGGCGTTGACGAGATATCGGGCTTTATTCTTGCGTTCAGTTGTTCGTGGGGGTGCGCCTTGGCGCTCCTGCACCGGGCTCATGTTCGCATCGAAACGATCCAGCTCGTGCTCCCCCAACGCATGTGCGCGATCCTCGATATGGTCGCCCTCATCCTGATCGGCGCATTCGTCGCCACTGTCGGGTGGTTTGCCGCGAACGTTCTGAATATGTCGATAGACATGGGTTCGGACGCGGACATGCTCGATTTCCCGATCTGGATTCCGCAAGCGGCCTGGGTCGCCGGCTTCCTGATATTCGTGGTCCTCGCCGTTCTCCTCCTCCTCCGCTCGGTCATGGCCTTCTTCGCCGGTGACCTGGCCACGCTGCACGCGCTGATCGGGTCGCGCTCGGCCATCGAGGAGGTGGAGTACGAGAAACAGCAAGTGATGCTCTACCGCGAGGGCCCGCAATGATCGCCCTGAGCCTGGTGATTCTGCTCGGTCTCATGGCGCTCACCATTCCCGTCGTGGCGGTGCTCGGGATCATCGGCCTGACCCTCGACCAAGTCTACTCCATGGTGCCGCTTGTATACGGCCTCGGCCAGGTGGCGTGGAAGGTGAACACGGATTTCATCCTGGTGGCGATCCCGCTCTACATCCTTCTCGGTCAGTTGCTGTTGCGCTCGGGAATCGCGGAGCGGATGTACGCCGCGCTCTCCCAATGGTTTTCCTGGATGCCGGGCGGGCTCATGCATTCGAACATTGTCTCCTGCGCGATGTTCGCCGCGGTTTCGGGATCGAGCGCTGCGACCGCGGCGACCATCGGCACGGTGGCCATCGCGGAGATCGATAAGCATGAGTACAACGAACGACTGTTCCTGGGTTCGCTGGCGAGCGGCGGGACGCTGGGAATCCTCATCCCGCCCTCGATCAACTTGATCGTGTTCGGGGTGCTGACCAACACGTCGATTCCGAAACTTTACCTGGCCGGGATCATGCCGGGCCTGCTTCTCACCACGCTCTTCGTCCTCATCATCGTGGCGATCTGCATCGTCCGTCCCAGCTGGGGCGGAAGGCCGGTGGAAACGGACTGGCCGCGGCGCATCCGGCTGCTCCCGGATCTACTGCCGCCAATCATCCTCTTCCTGCTCGTCGTCGGTTCGATCTATGCCGGATTGGCGACGCCGACCGAATCCGCCGCGCTTGGAGTCGTCGGGGCCATGGGACTCGCGGCCGCGCGCAAGCGGCTCAGCATCGCGATCATGGTCGAGGCGATCGAGGGGACCTTGGTCACGACCGGATTCATCATGATCATCGTCGTGGCGGCCTACTTCCTTAACTTCGTCTTTTCCTTTGTCGGGCTCACCTCCAACGTCAACTCCCTCATCACCTCGCTCGACTTGTCGCCCTATGCCATCCTGGCGGTGGTAATCGTTTTCTACCTCGTCCTCGGGATGTTCATGGAGACTCTCTCGATGATGGTCGCGACGGTGCCGATCATTACGCCCGTGATCATCGCGGCGGGCTTCGACCCGGTGTGGTTCGGCATCCTGATGATCCTGCTGATCGAGACCGCGCTGATCACGCCTCCGGTTGGGTTCAACCTGTTCGTCATCCAGGGCGTGCGGGGGCGCGGCCAGGTCCACGACGTCATGATCGGCGCGCTTCCCTTCGTCGTCGCACTCCAGATCGTGATCGTGCTCATCATCGTCTTTCCGCAGATTCCGTTGTGGCTGCCGGACACCTTTTGGGGGTAATGGCCTATCCCCAAAGAGCGCTATCCCCTAACGTGAACTCGCGCCAGCCCGCGCCCGGTGGGAGGACGGCCGCCAGATGACCGGCCCTTCTTCCGACCTCGCCCTCTCAAACGAACTC
>JASLZO010000246.1 GCA_030754805.1 Dehalococcoidia bacterium | reverse complement strand
CCTGGACAAAGAGTGGGACCCTGCGGGATTCGATGGACACAGCCTGCCGGTACGCGCGTACGACTTTGACAATGCTGACTCACGAGCGCACGACAAGGAATTCATCAAGAAACTGATCGATCGAGGCTGGTTCACGATGCACTGGCCAGAGGAGTGGGGCGGCGCCGACGCACCACTTGGCAAGCAGTTCGTCTACCAGGAGGAACTCGCGTACGCGAACGCTCCCGCTGGAACGCCAGCCTCGAACATCACGGGAGCGATCATGCTCCACGCGTCTGATGAGATGAAGCAGCGATTCCTGCCGAGGATGGCCAAGAACGAAGTGGACTGGGCCCAGGGTTTCTCCGAACCGAATGCTGGAACGGACCTTGCGAGCCTGCAGACGCGCGCGGTCGAAGATGGCGACGATTTCGTGGTCACGGGCCAGAAGATCTGGAGTTCGGGCTCACACTTCGCCGATTGGTACCACGTCCTTGTGCGGACCGACCCGTCCGCACCGAAGCATCGCGGTATCACGTACCTGATGATGCAGCTCAAAGACGAGGACAAGAAACAGATGCCGGGCATCACGCTACGGCCGCTCTACGACATGTTGGGACGGCACCGCTGGAACGAGGTCTTCATGGACGAAGTCCGGGTGCCGAAGAGCCACATAATTGGCGAGGTCGACCGCGGCTGGTACGCGGCGATGACGACGTTGAACTTCGAGCGCACGGGCAGCGCCTCCGCGGCGCGACACATCGGTATCCTGGAGCGCTTCATGCAGTTGATGAGGCGAACCAAATTCAACGGCGAACCGGTGCTGAAGGACCCGCTGGTGCGTCACAAGCTGGCCGATTTGCGGGTGATCCTGGAAGCAGACCGCATGCTCGGCTATCGCGTCGCGTGGATGCAGGCCAAGGGCGAGGTGCCACAAGCCGAGGGAGCCATCCAGGGGTACCGGAACCAGCTAACGATCAACCGGCACCTGTGGCCGACGCTTTCCAGCATCATCCTCGACTACAAACTGGCCGAGAAAGGTGAGGCACGTGCGCCGCATAACGGCATCTATGGGACGAATAACCACCTGATGCTGAGTGTCGGATTCGGCGGTGGCGGCGGGATCCTGCTCGGGCCAAACATCATCGCCCAGCGAGGACTCGGACTACCCAGATAACCTCTTCACCTCGAGACAAATCGGAGTCGGGCCGTCCCAAGATCTTGGGACGGTCCGACTCTCTGTAGCCCATGGCGGATCGATCGAAGCCTCCAACGCCCAAGCGTAAGCGCCCCCACTACTTCTACGGTTGGAACATCGTCGGTGCTTCGTTCCTGGCGCATCTCGCCTACGCGGAGCAGTTCTCTTCGACATTGGGCCTGTTCTTTCGCCCACTGAACCAGGAGTTTGGTTGGAGCCGACTCCAGATCGCGGTCGTCCAGACGATCGCACGGTCCGTCGAGGCGCTTGCTGCGCCGCTGGTTGGCCCACTGATCGATCGCTACGGCGCGAGGTCGCTCATGCCGATCGGAGCGATCATCGCTACCGTTTCACTGTTGGCGGTTACGCAGATCGATTCGCTGTGGCAGTTCTACCTGGTGCGTGGGGTCGTGGCCGCGGTCGGGTTCACGCTGATGGGGTTCCTGGTGACCGGTGTCGCGATCAACAACTGGTTCATCCGGATGCGGGGACGTGCGCTGGCTATTTCGAATGTGGGCAGCAGCATCAGCAACGTGATATTGATGCCATCGGCCGTTTTCGTGATTGCCGCGTTCGGCTGGCGGTCGATGTTCGGGATCTTCGCGATCATCACGATCTTGGTGGTGCTGATTCCCTCAGCGATCCTGATGCGCCGGCGTCCGGAGGACATGGGCTTGCTTCCGGATGGAGACGACCCGGCTGAACGTGATCAAGGAACCGATCGTGACGCTGCGCCAACCTTTGCAATCGTCGAAGAGGTCCGCTGGACGCGTCGAGAGGCAATGCTCGAGCCGACATTCTGGTTTCTGTCGCTCTCATTCGCCGTGGCGAGTCTGGCCTTCCAGGGCATCAATATCAGCCTTGCGCCGTATGCGCAAGACCTGGGCTACAGTGACGCGATTGTGGCTGGGACCTTGACCGTCCGTGCGCTGGTGATGGCGGTGACGCTGCCGCTGGTCGGACTGCTCGCAGAGCACGCGGACCGTCCCAGCATTCGGATATTCCCGTTCGCGTGCCAGGGGGTCGGCGCCGTATTGTTTCTGTTTGGTTCCGAGCCGGTTTTCCTCTGGGCCGCCGTGATGATCTACGGGGTCGGCATCACCAGCCTTGGAGTAACCCAGGAAGTCCTGTGGGCGAACTCTTTCGGGCGCGTGAGCCTTGGCACGGTCCGGTCGACCGGGTTCGTGATCACCTTCGGATTCGGCGCGGCCGGGCCAATCCTGATGAACCTGATTTTCGACGTTCTAGGATCCTACCGACCCGCGTTCGTTCTGTTCGTCGCGCTCTTCACCATCGCTGCGGTGATGGCGGTCTT
>JASLZO010000245.1 GCA_030754805.1 Dehalococcoidia bacterium | reverse complement strand
CCGGGCCTCTCGGAGATCCGTTGACTTAGTCCGGCCTCTACCAGGGTTAGCGGAGAATATGATTGGGATGGAGAATCCCGAGAGCGTCATTCAGAGGAACCAATCATGAGCGTGTCGGATCGGCTTGAAGAACGAGGCCTAGTGTTACCAGCGGTATCTCGCCCCGGAGGCAATTACGTGCCGGCGACCTGGGTGGGCGACATCTTGTTCCTGGCCGGCCAGGTTGCGATGCGTGACGGGGAACTGGTGGCGACGGGACGTGTCGGCGGGGAGGTGACTCCGGAGGTTGCGAAGACAGCAGCGGAGGTCGCAGTCTTGAACGCGCTAGCGGTCGCCCAGGATGCAATCGGGAGCCTTGACCGGATCGAGCGGGTCGCCCGCATGACCGTGTACGTAGCGTCGGCACCGGACTTCACGGGCCAATCGCAGGTGGCGAACGGGGCCTCGGACCTGCTCGTCTATCTATTGGGCGAGAGTGGCCGCCACGCGCGGTCCGCCGTGGGGATGGCGTCCCTGCCGATCGGTTCGCCGGTGGAGGTTGAACTGACGATCCAGGTGAAACGGTAGTGGTGAGACAGGACTAGCTCGCTCGTCTCTCCACGTCCTCCATCGCCTGGCGGGCGACTTGCTGGCCCAACCTGATGCTGTAGTTAGTGCCTCGGTCTTCCGGGTAGACCTGGCTCATGGACGCGAGCCAGAGACCTGAGACCGGCGTCCGAACGGGCAGAATTTTCTGGCTGTAGTCCACGGTCATTATGGGTTGGGCCGCGGGCTCTTTATGGATATATGTTGCATCGATCCAGGATTCGTCGAACTCCGGATTGATCTTCTTCATGTGCGGCACATAGTCCGCGATGATGTCCTCGTCCGCCATCTCCCAGCGAGGGTCGTCGCGCGTCACATAGTTCGCCGTGTAAATGATGCGTCTCCCCCCGTATGCGCTCGTGGGAACGAGGTTCGTCTGCTCAAGCAGAAGCAGGAACGGAATGTCCTCGTCCGCGACATTCAACCAGTAGACGGATGAGATGCTCCGCTTCAAGACCCACGTCACGGCGATCGCGCCCTCATAGTCAATGGACCGAGTCCTGGCCGCATAGTTTTCCGGGAGGTCGACCAGGTTCGGGAGCACGAAGCTGGGGACGGTGGCGATGACGGCGTCGAACGGAACTTCGCGCGGTTCTTCCCCGTCGACGAGGAGTCCCGTCACTCCCGAATCAGAGGTGGCGATGCGCCGCACCCCGGTCGAGACATGTGTCTCGCCGCCCGCCACGATGATGCGTTTCTCGAGTTCATCGACCAGCGTCTGCCAACTCCCGGAGATGTAGCCGAGCTTTTCGCGACCGAGCGGACCTTTCCGCGACGACACACGGGTGGCAAATTTGCTCCAGAGCCACGGCATGGCGAGATCTTCCGCGTAGATGGTGAACTTCCCGCGGAGCAACGGCTCCCATATCTCCCGGTAGTTCCGGTCACCTGCCCAACGGCGCATGAATGAGGCCGCCGTGATGCCTTCCAGCTTCCTCCAGTTCTTTATCCGCTGTAAGTAGAGGGTAACAAGGCCCATGCGAATGCGGTCGATGAACGGAACGGGTTTAAATCGGAGGAGGTCTATCGCCGTTGAGAACGGGTGGATCTCGCCGTGGGTGAAATACCCGACCTTTGATTCATTCCAGATCAGGCGGTCGCTGAGTCCGAGTTCTTCGAGGAGTTCGATGATTGTCGTGTCCGAGAGGAATAGGTGGTGGTAGAAACGTTCCAGCTGTCCGCCGCCGACATCGAACGTTGACGCGAGGCCGCCCAGGAAGGGGGCTCGCTCGTAGACCGCCACGAAATGTCCGGCCTTGGCGAGTTCATATGCGGCTCCGAGGCCCCCTACCCCACCGCCGATGACGCCGAATCTCACTGACCGATCATCCCCGCTGGTCTTGGCCCGCGGACCGCGTCACGGAGAGAGGCGCCCTCCGCCATGAGGAACCCGGCACCGAGGATCGTGACGGGGACGAGCAGGGTCAGGTGAACCAGAACCGCGTACGCCGTCGCCGCGCTCGCAGCGAACCCAGCGAGTATGAGAGTCTCTTTGGCCAAGAGTTCGAACGGGCCGATGGCGCCCGAAGACGAGGGCACACTGGTCGCGAGGTTCGACGCAGCGACTGTCGCCGCGAGCACGGGCCAAGAAACGTCGAAGTCCATCGCCCGGCCAACGAGCCAGTACACCATTGTCTCACCCACCCAGATCCCTTGAGAAAGCACGACAATCATGATGGCCGATCGTCCGCAACGCAGTGACGAGACGCCCTGTACGGCATTCTCCGCCAGCTCGAACGCCGGCTTCCGGAACCTTCCGGGCGCTACGTCAAGGATGCCACGTACCTTCCTGAGAGACCAGTCGGGCGCCGCGACGATCGGGATGATCGTCATCGCGGCGAGGCCAAAGAGGGCAACCGCGCCCTGCATCACAAGACGCATCGTAGACGAGATCTCCCACGACGATGAAAAGAAGAGCAGCGCG
>JASLZO010000244.1 GCA_030754805.1 Dehalococcoidia bacterium | reverse complement strand
CGATACTCGAACTGCATGGAGGCGATTCCGTGCTAGCGCTGGGTCTTCAGTACTCGCTCTTCGTCTTCTTGGCCGCGATCGGCACTATTCAGTTGGCCGCGGCGTACGCGGGGCTCCAAGGTCTTCAGCTGGTTGGCTCGGGCAGGTGGGCGATCCTCATCGGACTGGCGACGCTGATCGGCGCGTTCGCGTGGTTCTTCGGTCTGGTTGATCGAAACGCCCGAGGACTCGAAGGCGCGGAGCAGACCCTTCTATTCGTGCCTGCCGCAGTCGCGGCGGTGGCCATCACCGGGATCATAGCGTCGCTGGCACATCGATTCGGCGATCCGGAAGAACCCGCATCGGGCTCGATGCCCCGAGAGCGTAGGACAAATGTGATACGAGGACTCGAAGCCTTGCGATCAAGAACCTACCTCGACGTTCTTCTTGATGATGAAGAGAGTTCCTCGTGAATCCCGGTGAGCGGGAGATGGCCCTATTTCACGCCATCAACCGCATGGCCGGCGACCACTGGTTGCTGGACTGGGTGGCAAGGGCTTTCGTTGGAGACTATTTCGTGCCCGTCGTTCTTTCGCTTTCGTTGCTCGCACTGTGGTTCGCCGCTAAGACGGCGTACCGGAGAGAGCGACAGCAACGAGCGGTGATCGCCGGGGCCATCGCCGTCGCCATCGCGAATATGGCGGTTGTGATCCTCAACGGAACCGAGTGGGCGCTCCGACCGAGACCGTTCGATATCGACCCTCATGCTGCGAGGTCGGCGGTCGCGCTTTTCTATGCTCCGCCTGACCCATCCTTTCCTAGTAACTCGATGGCGGTGGGATTCGCCCTCGCGGTGTCCATCGTGCGCGTGAACCGACCTTTTGGGATCGCCATGGGCCTGATCGCAACCCTTATGGGTGTGTCGCGCGTGTACGCCGGGGTCCATTTTCCGGTCGACATCGTCGCCGGAGCCGCGATCGGTAGCCTAGCGAGCCTGCTAGCGATCACGCTCTTGCGCTTCATGGAGCCGGTTACCGCCGGAATCCTGCGCCTCGCTCAACGGTTGTATATCGCGTAGCCGAGTTGGCGTCCGGTCGGCCGGAGTCAGTCATCGTCCGGCCGCTGGTTCCTTCGTACCCAGGCCTCTTCGGCGACGGCGATGATTCGCTCAGCTCCTTGGGCAAACAGGGCGTCTTTCAGCCGGTTCCCGGCGACGGCAGGTTCGGTTGTTGGGTCTCCTGTGACGCGTTCTTGGAGGACAGTCCTCCCATCGTGGGTCGCGATCATGCCTTCGAGCACCAAGGATCCATCTTCTTCGATGTCTGCGAACGCGGCCAGGGGGGTTCGGCAGAATCCGCCTACCGCGGCCAGAAATGCCCGCTCCAAGTCAGCTATACGACGCGCCCTAGAATCCTCGACGGTGTGCAGAAGTGCCGCCGTCTCTTCGTCCGCCTCCCGGCATTCGATCCCAAGGAATCCTTGTCCGACGGCTGGCAGGAACAAACGAGGGTCGAGGTGTTCAGTGATCAAGTGAGAAAGACCCGCTCTCGCCAGTCCGGCCACCGCGAGAACAACGGCGTCGACATCTCGTTCCTCGATTACCGTACGAATGCGGGATTCGATGTTTCCGCGGATTCCAACTACCTCGAGGTCAGGTCTGCGCGCGCGGATCTGCGAAGCCCGACGGGGACTGCCCGTTCCAACCCGCGAACCAGCAGGGAGTTCGGCCAGGGTCATACCTTCACGACTGACGAGCGCGTCACGCGGATCAGCGCGTGTAAGTACAGCGCCCAGCGTCAGTCCCGGTGGAAGCTCCGTCGGGAGATCCTTCAAGCTATGGGCGGCGACGTCGATTTCTTCGAGGACCAGCGAAACCTCCAGCTCCTTCACGAAAGCCCCTTGACCTAGGTCTGGGATCGGGATCGTGCGCTGGCGGTCGCCGATGGTCGAGACACCGATGATTTCCACGGTGGCTTGGGTTGATGACACACCGACCGCGTCCTTGAACAGTGCCGCCTGGATCATCGCGAGCCGGCTCGTCCTGGTGCCGACTCTTATGGTCCTCGCGGGCGACGTCATTGAGTCCGGACTGAAACCAAAGCGTCGACTAACCCTTGGTCCGATGGCTCGCGGGCTTCCGAGGTGACATTTAATCCAACGTTTCGTGCTGCAGCGGAGGTGACCGGCCCGATACAGATGATGGTGGACTTCGAGAGTTGCTCGGAGTCCGCCCCGATGACGTCGACGAGATTCGTCACTGCCGACGGGCTGGCGAACAACGCTGCGTCGATTCCCAGCCGAAGCGCTCTCTCGACGTTCGGCCGCAGGTCGTCAGGCGCGATCGTCCGATACGCCGTTACTCCGGTCACCTCGGCGGACTCGCTCAGCCAATCCGCAAATGGGCCCTCAGACGATTCTCCCCGCGGATGGAGGACACGGTCTCCCGGTTTCATCCGCATGGCGAGGGCTGAAGCGAGGTCCGCCGCTGTTGGGCCTGCTGCCAGATCAGGCCGGACTCCATGAGATTCGAGCGCTGCTGCCGTCATC
>JASLZO010000243.1 GCA_030754805.1 Dehalococcoidia bacterium | reverse complement strand
GCTCGATCTGAAACGGGCTCTCCCCGATGACGTACTGGCTCACCATCTCCTCGATCAGGCTGATCTGCGTCTTAAGATCGCCGAGGTTGCGCGAGTAGGAGCCGCCGGTGACGCGCTCGCCGAGGCCGACGATCCCTTCGTCGGTCATCAGTTGCAGAAACAGCAGCCATCTGCCGCCGATGTACGGCTCTTCGTTCTGGACGACCATTGTCTTTAGTTCGGTAACTTTCAATTCCTGCTCCTAAGTTCAATAGGTTGTGCCAGCGTCTCAGTGAAGGTCGTCGCATTCGGACCAACAGCGGGCAAACATAGCGCGTCGACATCCTTCGACGGGCTCAGGACGAACGAAACAAGTGTTTTTCCGTTCGTGGTGAGCCTGTCGAACCACCCCGACGTTTCCGCGTAGGTTGCGATATGTGCACTGAATTTACAACTCAGAACACTAGTCCGCTGCCCCCGACTGGGCGCGCTTCACGTTCTCGGAGCCGACGATGTCGGCGTCCTGCAACGCGCCGATCTCTTCGTCCGAATAGCCGAATTCGCGCAGAACCTCTTCGTTGTGTTGGCCGACGGTTGCGGACGCCGAGCGCACCGTGGGCGGCGTCTCCGACAGTTTCACCGGGAATCCGGTCACCTTGATATTGCCGTACGCCTCGTGCTCCATCTCGACCACCATGTCGTTGTGGATAACCTGTGGGTCCTCGAACATCTCGTCCAGCTCGTACACCGGTCCCGGCGGGATGTTGTGTTCGTTGAATCGCTGTTCGATTTCGTCTCGGGTATATTTCTTGAACGCTTTGACCAGGATGCCTCGGAGCGCGTCAGCGGCATCTTCGCTCATTCGCCGCTCTCTGAATCGATCGTCCGCTGCAAGCGAGGGATCGATGTCCAGCGCTGCGAACAGGTTCTCCAGAGGATCGGTTCTCACTCCCGAACCAGCGTTCAACGCCCACCACTTTCCGTCCTTGCACTCGTACAGGGCATAAGTCGGGCCGCTATTCGGGTGGCCTACACCGTGCTTGGTTCGCTCGAACTTCGTGCCCTCGTTGAGCACCGCGGAGTTCTCCTGGATGTGACTTGCGATCATCGCGTTCAGAAGCGACGATTCGACGACCTGCCCTTCACCGGTCTGTTCTCGGGCCGCGAGCGCCGCCATGATTCCCTGGGCGAACAGCATCGCGCCGAGATAGTCGGCGATCCATGTGCCGGTGATCGTAGGGAGACCGTTTCGATCTCCGGTCATCGCCGCCAGCCCGCCCATCGCCTGGGCCAGCAGGTCTTGTCCACCGCGCTTCTCGTACGGGCCGGTCATGCCGTATCCGGATGCCGCTGCCCAGATGATCCGGGGGTTGATCTCCTTCAGCTTCTCATATCCGAAACCGAGGCGTTCCATGACGTTCGGACGGAAATTGGAGGCCACGATGTCGGCGTCTTTGACGAGCCTGTAGATGATGTCCCGGCCCTCCTGCGTGCGGATATCGACGCTGAGGCATCGCTTGTTCCTGTTGATGGACATCCAGAAGTAGCTCATTCCGTTGATCTGCGGCTGCTGTCTGCGGCCGATCTCGCCCATGTCCATGCGCTCTACTTTGATCACGTCGACGCCGTAGTCGGCAAGGACCTGCGTGCCGGCAGGGCCTTGCTCCAACTGCGTGAAGTCGATCATTCGGATGCCGTTGTACGGTAATGTCATATCTGTTCTCCTTCACACTGGTGAGCCGGGTCCTGATTCGAACACCGCCCCGATCTACTCGCTCTCCCAACATCCGGACCCGTCGATTATCCTCCCTTTGACGGCAGGCTGACAATCGCCTTGCCCACGGTCACTCTTTTGCCGTCCTGGTTCTCGACCCAGAGATCGCACTCGACCAGGTCTTCGCCATCCTCCCGGTACTTCCTGACGACTACGCCGTTGGTCGTCAACACGTCGCCGGGAATCGTGAAGGCGCGGTACTGCGCCGAGAGCTTCTTCAGGAAGCCGTTGGGCCCGTACCAATCGGCGAGCGACTTGCCCATGAATCCGGCGGTCATCGCGCCCTGTCCGAACACGTCGGGCAACCCCCGATCGATCGCCTTCTTGTAGTCGTAGTGCACGTCGGCGAGGTCGTTGCTCCCCCAGGCGTACCGGACGATCGCCTTCAGAGATTGTTCGTTGGTGAACGACGGAAGCGGCGATTCCAGTTCAACGTCTTCGTAATATCTTTGCGGTCTCATATTCGTATCCTCTCCGGGTGGCGCTCGCTGTCAGAGATCGGCGCCGGCGGCTATTCGGTTGGGCCTTCGTAGTTCACCTGGGTGTATCGGTGGATGGACACGACTTCGTTGCGCTGGTTCCGAATCGTGTTGTCCACCCTCACGAAGAGCATGCGACCGATGCCCGGCCGACCCTGTTTCTCCCAAATGTCGCCCAGGGTCGTGGTGACCATAAGCACGTCGCCCGGTCGCACCACTTTGAACGCCTCCCACTCGTCTCCGGCGGCGAAACCAAGCTTGAATGGCCGTTCGAATGGCAGAGAGGCCTCTTCCAACGTCG
>JASLZO010000242.1 GCA_030754805.1 Dehalococcoidia bacterium | reverse complement strand
AGTCCTCAGGTGTACTGAACCTCGCGAGCCCGGGCCTACCACAGGGCCGAGTTGTCGCAGAACCCGCTGACTACATTTCCCAATCGAAGATGACCTTGCCCGTTTCGCCGGTGTCGAAGAGCTTGAAGGCTTCGACGGCCTGGTCGAGGCGGAAGCGGTGGGTGACCATGTCGTCGAGCGGGACCGAGTGCCTCAGCAGGAAGTCGACGGCGTCGAAATAGACCGACATCGAGTAGACGGAGTTGCCCTTGATGGTGAGCTCTTTGTGTATGACGTATGTCGGGACGAGGGTGATGGACTCGCCGCCGGCCCCGACGAAGACGACCGTGGCGTGACGGGCTGCGACTGCGGCGGTCTGGGTTCGCGCGATCTCGTTTCCCGAGCATTCGATCACACCACATGCTCCCCTTCCATCGGTTGCGTCCGCTACGACCAGCTCAGGGTCGACTTCGCTGGCGTTGTGTATGGAACCGCCACCGAGGCGTTTGGCCAGATCGATGCGATAGGGACTGACGTCGAAGCCGACGGTCTCGAAACCCGATGCCTTTGCCATCAGAAGCGCGGTGAGGCCCACGGGTCCCAGTCCGAAGACGACGAGCGCCCCTCGCGAGCGGATCGGGATCTTCTGCAGGGCCGAGAAGGCCGTTCCGGCGGTGCAGGCCAACTGGGCGCCGACCGCGAAGGAGAGCTGCTCGGGAAGGGGCAGGCAGAAACGGGCATCGGTGAGCACGAAATCTGCGTGAGACCCGTCGCGAGTGCGTCCGAATGCCCCCTCGTTGGCGCAGAAGACGGGTGTTCCGGCCAGACAGACCGGACAATGCCCGCACCCGAGCGAGTGGTAGACGCAGACACGGTCTCCAACTGCTACGTTTCTGACACCGACTCCGAGTCCGGCGACGACGCCCGTTGGTTCGTGTCCGGAGATCATGCCCTTGCGCTCTTCGGCCCACTCGCGAGTGTTGTGGTACTTGTGCAGATCGCTGCCGCAGAGGCCGGCCACCTTCGACTCGACCAGTACCTCTCCGGGTCCGGGCTCGGGCACGGGAAATTCACGGACCTCCACTTCGCTCTCACCGAGATAGACAACGCCTTTCATTCTGCCTCTCCTTTCACACATCTGATTCAGGCCGCCACGAAACCTTCCAGGTCGACAATCCTTCCTTCATCGGAAGCGATACCGCCCGCCTCGACGAGGGCCACGGTTCGAAGGTTGTTGGGACCGCTGGAGGGTGGCTCCACGCCGTCTTCGACGTACGCCTTGAACATGTCGAGCATCGCGTGCGATGCATTGGGCGCCTCGTCGAGGGGGACCGTTTCAGGTTCCTTGTCGCCCTGGTGGACGACCTTGATTCCGTCACCGATGATCTCGAGACTGGCCCGTTCACAGTCCACACGGAGTACGTTGTCACTGGTGTGCGAGCAGAAGTTGCAGGTGTATGCACAGGTGGCGCCGCCCTGGAATTCGATCCAGGCGTGGGCCCCGCCCCCGCCCTTGTATGGGCTCCAGGGCGGGTTGAAGCTGATGCAGGAGATCCGCTTCGCCTCGTCGTTGAAAACCCAGCGAAGGGTGTCGAGGTCGTGGATGCCCCGCTCCCAGAGATAGGCGTGGGCGTCTTCACCGGAGTGATGCACACCGGGCCGCCAGCCCGCTTTGGAGATCAGGCCGAAAAGGGGACGCCCGTAGACTTCGTCCCGCGTGAGGCGCGACAGGGTCCAGTTGGCTCCACCGAGACGTGCGTTCTGGGTGACGAAAACCTTAACCCCCTGGCGGTCGGCTTCCTCGACGATCTCCCTGGCCTGGCGCACGCTCTTGGTGAAGGGTTTCTCGACGATGACGTGCTTGCCGCGCTTGACGGCGTCCAGACACATCTCCGCGTGCAGGTCCGGCGGGGTGATGACGATGACGGTGTCCGCCTGGCCCGCGAGCGGGGAGTCCATGGCGCCGGCCATGGAGTCGAAGCAGCGCTCGTCGGGGAGCTCACACGTCGTCTGTGCCTCTTTGAGATTCTCGGGATTGGTGTCGGCGAGGAGCCAGGGCTCGAAGTCATCGCGAGACGCGAACGTCCGCCAGGGCCAGACCCCTCGTCCGCCTACGCCGATGTGGATGCATTTACGTGGCATCTTTGCGGATTCCTCCTTGAGGTTTGGAATTGATCGTAGAGTCCTGAATGACCCAGATGCAGAAGGATAGCCTTGCCGAACCAGATCGGTCCGTTTTGTCCGTCCGCGGCGCCAGATCCCCACTCCGCCCCGTTTCGCCGGCCCCCCCTGCCGGCGAGCTACTTCTGGTACGCGCCAGAAGTAGCCAAGAGCCCCCTCGATACGGTCCCTACGGGACCTACTCGGGGTGCACGGGAAGCCAGACCCACGCGGAAGCGGTGTACCGCCCATCCCGAGTAGGCCGCCAGGCCGTACCGAGGGATCAAACGCCGCGAGGGGCTTTCCTCCCGCGAAAGACCTGTGAGATGCCACACCTTGATCCGGTGCCCTAGCGGTCTCTGTGGAGTGATATGAACCGGGATGCTTGTGCCGAC
>JASLZO010000241.1 GCA_030754805.1 Dehalococcoidia bacterium | reverse complement strand
CCCCGTCGAGGATATCGAGGGTGCCCGTGTGCTGGCGGTGCTCGGCAACTCAGTAACGACAGATCACATCTCGCCTGCCGGTTCGATCGCCGCCTCCGGACCTGCTGGATCGCACTTGATGGAACACGAGGTGGCGCAGCCGGATTTCAATTCCTATGGGTCTCGGCGCGGGAATCACGAGGTGATGATGCGCGGCACCTTCGCCAATATCCGCCTCAAGAACCTGATGGTCGATGGGGTCGAGGGTGGTGTCACCGTCAAGCTCCCGGAAGGCGATCAGGCCACGATCTACGATGCGGCGGTTCGATACCGGGCGGAAGGAACCTCGACCGTCTTGATCGGGGGCAAAGAGTATGGGTCAGGTTCGAGCCGGGACTGGGCCGCCAAGGGTCCGTCCCTGCTGGGCGTCAAGGCGGTGATAGCCGAGTCGTTCGAGCGCATCCACCGTTCCAATCTCGTCGGGATGGGTGTCGCCCCGCTGCAGTTCGTCGACGGCGAGACTGCATCAACACACAGCCTCACAGGCCACGAAATCATCGATATCGTCGGATTGAAGGAAGACCTCAAACCTGCGAAACGAGTCGACGTCACTGCACGTCGCGAAGACGGCGCTGCGGTTCAATTCCAGGCCGTTCTTCGAATCGACACTCCCGTCGAGGTCGACTACTTCAAAAACGGAGGCATCCTCCAAACCGTCCTCAGGAAGCTCATCGCCGAATCAACGTAGCCGCCGTTTTCGTCGCGGTATTAGAGGTCGTTTGGTTTGCTGAGAACGATGCAGGCGTTCTGACCTCCGAATCCGAAGCTGTTTGATAGCACCACTTCGACGTTCGCCTCGCGAGCCTCGTTCGGCACGTAATCCAAGTCGCAGGCCGGGTCAGCGTCCGTAAGGTTGGCCGTCGGGTGGATGATTCCCGTTTGCATCGTCTTCACCGCGGCAATTGCCTCAATCGCGCCTGCGGCTCCAAGCAGATGACCGACCATCGATTTCGTCGAGCTGACCGGGATCCGCATCGCAGATTCGCCAAACACCAGCTTGATAGCGGTGGTCTCGGCAACGTCGCCCAGCGGGGTTGATGTCCCGTGAGCATTGATGTAGCCAACATCCGAGGGCTCGAGTCCCGCGTTCTTGAGCGCCCATCTCATTGCGCGAGCCGCCCCAAGACCGTCCTCGCGAGGAGCCACGAAGTCATGCGCGTCAGATCCTGCTCCGTACCCGATGATCTCGGCCAGTATCTGAGCACCACGAACCTGAGCATGCTCGAGAGTCTCGAGCACCAACATGCCGGCGCCCTCACTGGGCACGAACCCGTCCCGGCCCGTGTCGAAGGGTCTCGAAGAGCCATGCGGGTCGTCTTTCCTCTGAGACAACGCTCGCATAGCGGTGAATGCTGCCAGCCCAAATGCGCAAATGGCGGCTTCCGCCCCACCGGCCAACATGACATTCGCTCGTCCCGCCCGAATCGCCTCAGAGGCATCGCCGATCGCTTGTGTGCCTGCGGCGCACGCTGTGATCGCAGTGTTATTGAACCCACCGAGATCGAAGGCCATCGCAACATTCGCGGCCGCCATGTTCGGCAGCATCTTCGGCATATACGTCGGTGCCACGCGGCTATGACCACGCTCGAGGAAGATAAGCGCTTGTTCCTCGGTGTCCGGAAAGGAGCCGATCCCGTTCCCCAGGATGACCCCGATCATTTCTCGGTCTTCGCTCTCGAGGTCCAATCCGGCGTCTTCGATCGCGTCTTTGCTCGCCGCGACGGCCATCTGAGAGAAGCGGGCCAATCGGCGCACCTGCTTGGCGGGCATGTACTTCTCCGGTTCGAAATCCAGAACCTCACCCGCGACGACGCAAGGGAATCCCTCCGCGTCAAACGACTGGATGTACTCGATGCCGCTCTTGCCAGCGGTCAACCCAGCCCAGTACTGGTCGATCGATGTGCCAAGCGGGCTCATGACTCCCATGCCCGTCACGACGACTCGAGTGTCCGGCGTCCTATCTTTTCCGATCATTGGTTATCCTCCTCAGGCTTCAGATGGCGCCGCTCGTCGCCACGGTGTCCGGATTCGCTGGCGGGATTACCTCTGGTTCAATCCCAAGGATCGCCTCGCGGGCTTCTGCAACGACGAACAGGGAGCCGGTCACGAGCACTACCCCTCCGTCCTTCCGTGCTTCCTCAGAAGCCATCTCGATCGCGTTCGCCACTGTCCCGGCTGGTCGCACCGGTAACCCGCTAGCCCATGCGGCATCTGAGAGGGCATCCATGTTTGCCGCCCTAGGGTGTCGCGACACCACGCTAAACATACTCGCGGCCCCGTGCGCCAACTCGCCGATGATTGCCTCCGGATTTTTATCGATAGAAGTTCCGAACACCAGGTAGACGGCACGCCCTGGAAAATCTTCTTCGATCGCCTCCACGAGGCGCATCGCGGAATATTGATTGTGCGCACCATCGACAATCACCGTGGGATCGCCCGCCAACACCTCCAGCCGTCCGGGCCAGTCGACGGTGGAGAAGCCCCGATCTATCGCATCGCGATC
>JASLZO010000240.1 GCA_030754805.1 Dehalococcoidia bacterium | reverse complement strand
GCGGTACGGCCGAGCGGGGAGGTTGAACCAGCATGAGCATCGGGGTAGCGGTCATCGGCGTCGGACACTGGGGCCCGAACCTGGCCCGGAATCTGCACAACGAACTTGGCGTCGAACTTCGCTGGGTTGTCGACCGCGATCCCGACCGGTTGGACTATGTCCGTCAGAGCCTGCCCGGCGTGGGGACGTCAACCACGGTGGATGACGTGTGGTCCGACCCTGAGGTAGACGCTGTGGCTATTGCCACGCCGACATCGACTCACGGAAAACTCGTCGAGGAGGCGTTGCGCTCGGGTAAGCACGTGCTCGTGGAGAAGCCGATTGTTGACGACAGCGTCCTTGGCACCTCGCTCGTTGACCTCGCCGCCGAGTTGGGGCTCGTCCTGATGGTAGGTCACGTGTTCCTGTTCAACGAAGCGATTCTGGTGGCAAAGCGGTTGTTGGATGAGGGGGAGCTGGGGGAGGTCTTTCACGTCACGATGGTTCGGACGAACCTCGGTCCGATCCGCTATGACGTCAACGTCAACTGGGATCTGGCGGCACACGATGTTTCGATCGCCAACTATCTCCTTGGGAGCGGACCGTTGAGCGTGTCCGCGGTTGGCGGCAGTTGGATCAATCCAGACATCGTCGATGCTGTTTTTGCCACGCTGCGTTATCCGGGCAACATTCTCGTCAACCTCCACCTCTCGTGGCTTAGCCCGCGCAAGGTTCGCGACATCACGATTGTAGGTTCGGAAAAGATGCTCACAGTCGACGACCTGAGCCTCACTGAGCCGATCCGGATCCACGACAAGGGCGTCAGCGCGGAGCGAATCACCCCGACCTGGACCGACAACTACATGTCTTTTCGATCGAGCGTGCGTGATGGAGCGATCCACATCCCCAAGGTGAACCTCAACGAGCCTCTGAAGGCGGAGTGCCGCCACTTCCTCGAGAACGTCAGATCGGGCGAGACACCTCGGTCTGACGGTGCCTTTGGTGTAGGGGTGGTACGGGTTCTAGAAGCCATCGACCGCTCGTTAGAGTCCTCCGGGTCAGAGCACGCCGTCTGATGTCGGATCGGACGGTCCCGTTGGTAGACCTCGGTCTCCAGCACCGCCAGGTCGCCGAGGACGTGCAGGCGGGCTGGGAGGCCGTCCTCGAACGGACGGCGTTCGTCCTCGGCGACGAGGTGGCCACCTTCGAACAGGCCTACGCGGACTTCACTGGCGTGTCCCACTGTGTCGGTGTCGCTAACGGTACGGACTCACTTGAGTTGGCCCTCCGGGCGCTCGACATCGGACCGGGCGATGAGGTCGTCGTGCCGGCAAACACGTTCGTCGCTTCGGCGCTTGCCGTACGCCGCTCGGGGGCGACTCCCGTCCTCGTCGATGTCGATGCGGACCATCTGCTGATCGAACCGGGCCAGGTCGCCGAGGCGGTCGGACCGAGGACTCGGGCCGTCATGCCGGTCCACCTTTACGGCCAGATGGCACCTATGCACGAGCTGACGGCCTGCTGCGACCCCGACCTGGCGATCGTTGAGGACTGCGCACAGGCGCAGGGTGCCACCCAGTACGGCGCGCACGCTGGCACGTTCGGCGCCATTTCTGGCACGAGCTTCTACCCGGGGAAGAATCTCGGCGCCTATGGCGACGCCGGGGCGGTCCTTACCGATGACGAAGGGCTGGCCCGGCGGGTCCGTGCCCTGCGCAACTACGGCAGTGAGCAGAAGTACGTCCACGACGAGATCGGCTTCAACTCGCGGCTCGACACGCTCCAGGCGGTGGTGCTCACGGCCAAACTGACCTGGCTCGGGCAGTGGAACGAGGAGCGGCAGCAGGCGTCGCGTCGCTATGAGCATCTGCTTGAGGGTGTCGAGCGCGTTACGACGCCGAGGATCGCGCCGGGCAACGCCCACGTTTGGCACCTCTACGTCGTCAGGGTCCCGGGCCGTGACGACATACTCCGGGGCATGGCAGAGATGGGGGTCCAAGCCGGGATCCACTACCCAACGCCGGTTCACCGGCTCGGGGCGTTTCGCGACCTGGGGTACTCGGCGGGCGACTTCCCCATCACCGAGGCGGCCTCGTCGGAGATTCTCTCGCTACCGATCTACCCGGGAATCACCGAGGCACAACAGGATCGCGTCGTGGATGCCCTAGTGGCGTCGCTCGAGCCGTCATGACGTCCCCGGCCAACGTCTTCGTCCACGAGCGGGCCCTCTGTGAGAGCGACCGCGTTGGCCCCGGGACCCGGATCTGGGCATTTGCCCACGTGATGGAGGGTGCCGTCATCGGCGCAGACTGCAATGTCTGCGGCCACGCGTTCGTCGAGTCCGGGGCCGTGATCGGGGATCGGGTGGTCGTCAAGAACGCAGCCCTGATCTGGGACCGGGTGGTAATTGGCGATGATGTCTTCATCGGACCGAACGCTGTCTTCACTAACGACCTTGATCCCCGCGCCGCCTTCAAGAAGAACCCCGATCAGTTCCTTGCCACGATTGTCGAGGATGGTGCAACGATCGGAGCACAGGCGACAATCGTGTGCGGGATCACGGTTGGCAGGTCGGCG
>JASLZO010000023.1 GCA_030754805.1 Dehalococcoidia bacterium | reverse complement strand
TGGTGAGCGATGCTTCCGGCGACCGGACGCTCGAATCCGCGTACATGTTCAACTATCCAGAGGTCAACGCTGTCGTCTATGTCGGTGGAACCGGGACCCAGTTTGCACTGCCGGTGGAAACGGTGATCGGTGGGAACCCCACGGTAGAGGCCGCGCTCGGTGCGATGACAACGGTCGCTTCGCGCAACGTCGTCGGAGTCGCGAACCAGCAGGGAGCCGCGAGGATCCGCTCCGTCGTCTGGTAGGTGCGACGTGGGGCTGGTGATGGCCGCCACGAAGGCCGCTGTATACTGGGTGCCGTTGTCGTTCAGTGGCGCTGAATCGAGCGCTCCCGCGAGGGCACCCCGTTTTGAGACAGATCGGAATTCTCTATCAGTCGCATCTTGAGCAGGCTACGAGCTTGGCCGAAGCACTGGCCGAGCGCGCGGGACTGTTGGGGAAGAACGTCTGGCGCCGCTCATCCTGGGATGAAGACCTCGCGGACCAGGACGTCAGCGAGACCGAGCTGATCGTCAGCGTCGGCGGCGACGGGACACTCCTCCGAGTAACGCGCGTCGCGGCGCCGTGGGGCATCCCGATTCTCGGCGTGAACGCCGGCCGCCTCGGTTTTCTCACGGAGATCGAAGGTCCCGAGGCCCTGACCGCGCTTCCCGAAATCATCGAAGGCCGTGGATGGATGGAGGAACGCACCATGCTCCTCGTCCAACGCGACGGGGTTCCCCACTATGCGATGAATGAAGCCGTTGTCTCGCGAGGTGCACCCGCTCGAGTCATTCAGGTCAGCGTACGGGTGAACGGTGAAGTCCTCACCGACTTCCGAGGAGACGGGCTGATCGTCGCGACTGCAACAGGAAGCACGGGCTACAACCTGTCGGCTGGCGGGCCGGTTTTGCCGCCGGAGGCACCGTACATGATCGTGAAGCCCGTTTCCTCACACCCGGTTTCCGAAGCGCCACTGTTAATCGACCCTTCGTCGCATCTGCATATCACCGTTCGGACGGATCACGGCGCTGTGCTGAGCATCGACGGACAGGATGACTACGGGATCGCCGACGGGGACGAGATTACCGTGAGGCGGAGCCCCTACCAGGCCCGGTTCCTCCATCTGAGGCCTCCCGGGTATTTTTTCGGGATGCTCCAGGAGATGCTCGCCGGGACACGGCGCCACCCGGACCTGCCTGGCGACGGTGGGGAAAGAATCGATCGGATTCCCGAGGGCCGACCGTTCACCGATGAAAAACAGGAGACGCGGCAGTGACGTCGGGCACCGTCGCCACCAAGCTGGCGGAACTGGAACTCAAGGGTTTTGGTCTCGCCCAAGCGCGCCTGCAGGATGTCCCCCAGATGTTGGAGATGATCAACGAGTTCGCCGCGGCGGGCGAGATGCTGCCTCGGAGCCAGTCGGAATTGTTCGAGAACATCCGGGACTTCATCGTCGTGAAGGATGGAAATGAAGTTGTCGCGTGTGCCGCCCTCCATGTGTTGTGGGACGACCTGGCCGAGATCAAATCCGTTGCCGTGAGCGAAAAACTCCAAGGGCAGGGAATCGGCGCCCTGCTGGTCGAACAATGCGTTGATGACGCTGCGGAGCTTGGATTACCGACCGTGTTCGTCCTCACGCACAAGCCGGGGTTCTATGAGAAGCTGGGATTCGAGCGAGCAGACGTGCTGGAGTTTCCCCGGAAGGTATGGTCCGAGTGCATCCGCTGCCCTAAATTCCCCTCGTGTAATGAGATCGCGATGAGCAGGGCAGTCACGACTCCGCTTCCTGACGGCCCGCTGCCGAACGACGAATAGGCCTTCCCAAGGGCTGCGTTGAGGACACTCTCGAGTCAGGAACTCTACGCGGGACGGGTGCTGCAACTGCACGAGGACCGGGTCGAGATGCCTGATGGCTCCACGGCTGAACGGGTCGTTGTCGATCATCCGGGAGCGGTTGTGATCGTTCCGTTGGATGGCCACGGCAATGTGTTGCTCGTGCGGCAACCGCGTTACGCGGCAGACCGGAAGGAGCTGTTGGAGCTGCCGGCGGGCACTCGTGAGCCGAACGAGGAACCGAAAGCCACAGCGCGTCGAGAACTCCGTGAAGAGACCGGGTTCGACACGCGGGACCTGATTCCACTGGGAGGCTTCTACAGCGCACCGGGTTTCCTCTCCGAGTACCTGCATCTATTCGCGGCTCGTGACCTTTTCGCTTCAAAGGCAGAACCCGATGAGGACGAATTCTTGTCGCTGCAGCCGACTTCGCTGGACAACGTGCCGAACCTGATCCGAAGTGGCGAGATAGAAGATGCGAAGAGCATTGCCGGGTTGCTCCGGGTCATTTTCTTAGAAGACCTGACCGACTAACCCAACTGCGCGCCGTCGATGCAAGTAGACCTCTGATGACGATTCGCGAGCTTCCCCTCTTCCCGCTCCAAACCGTCCTCTTTCCGAGGACTTCGCTACCCATGCATATCTTCGAGCAGTGTTTTCGAGAGATGGTCGGACGAAGCCTGGAAGAGGCAGCCCATTTGGCGTCGTGTTGATCGAGGAAGGCGGCGAAGTGGGGAGCCCGCGGTACCACATGCAGTCGGCACGACCGCGTGGATGCCCAGACAACAGTGCTAGCGGACGGCCGCATGAACATCGTCACCCGGGGCGAGCGAAGATTCCGGATCGTTTAGATGGTCCGAAAACTGCCGTATATGATCGCGTTGATCGAGGGGATCGCGGAGAACGACGATCGAGAAGATCAGATCGACCCGACGTTGGTCAGCGCGGTCCGGGAGGCATACGTCGATTGCTTTCGATCACTCGTCGCGCTCCAGGCGGTTGGTTGGGTAAAGACGAGACGCCGGATGACGCTCGTGAGCTGTCGTATTTCGCTCCGGAAACTGCTGAGTTCGAGCTGATCATCAAGCAGCAGATCCTCGAAATTCCGTTAACTTCGCCGAGACTCGAGAGAGAACTGGAAGCCCTCCAGAGCGCTCGGGCACGGATGCGGCGTGACCTCGAGGAGCGCAACCCGATTTCTGGTGCGCGTCTTAACTGAGTCACGGATAGTTCCCCATTTCGCTGCCCGACATCGACCGGGCGACGCCCTGATTTTCAGGGAATTTCGCGTTGTGACGCCTATCTGGCGCTGCTAATATGTGCCTCGGATCTTCTCCCTTTTCGTGCGCAAAGGAGGGCGGCTGCGCATGCGTCAACATGACGTGATCGTGATCGGTGGTGGGCTGGCAGGCATGCGTGCCGCACAACAGGCTCAGGCTATGGGCGCGGATGTCGCGATGATCTCGAAAATCTTCCCGACCCGTAGTCACTCCGCTGCGGCCCAGGGAGGGATCAACGCAGCTGTTGGCGTTGGGGACTCCTGGGAGGATCACGCCTACGACACCGTGAAGGGCAGTGACTATCTCGGTGACCAGGACGCGATCGAGGTCCTTTGCGAGGAGGGCCCCGCAGACATCATCGCTCTCGAGCGTATGGGGGTGATCTTCAACCGGAATGGTGAAGGGCAGATCGACATGCGCGCCTTCGGAGGTGCTACGAATGTCCGGACCTGCTACGTCGCCGACCAAACGGGGCAGGTCATATTGCATGTGATGTGGGAGCAGTTGCTCAAGTCCGGGTTGACCGTGTATTCCGAGCGCTTCGTCACGGAACTGCTCCAAGAGGACGGTCGGATCTCCGGATGCGTCGCCCTCGAGATACCCACCGGCCGCATCGAAATTTTCCAAACGAGGGCGATCGTCCTTGCTACAGGTGGCATCGGGCAGGTGTACTACCCGACCACGAACGGACTGGCCGTGACCGGCGATGGTCTCGCGCTGGCATATCGGGCCGGGGCGTCCTTGATGGACATGGAGATGATCCAGCACCATCCCACGACACTGAAAGCCAACGGAGTTCTGATCACCGAGGGCGCGCGGGGTGAGGGGGCGTACCTGCTGAACTCCGTCGGCGAACGTTTTATGGAGAACTACGCGCCGAACATGAAAGAACTGGCTTCTCGTGACGTTGTATCTCGGGCTGAAACGATGGAAGTCCGGGCTGGTCGGGCTGTCGACGGCGACTGTGTGCTCCTCGACCTTCGGCACTTGGGTAGGGACTTGGTTATGACGAAGCTGACTCAGATCTTTGAGCTTGCTCGAGATTACGCCGGTACCAATGTCCTCGAGGAACCCCTGCCGATCCGGCCCGGTCACCACTACATCATGGGCGGGATAAAAACAGACGTTGACGGGAGGACCTGGGATCCATCCGGTCAGGGACGATGGAAAGGCGCGGAGGGTCTGTTTGCTGCTGGCGAAACAGCCAACGTGAGCGTTCATGGCGGGAACCGGCTCGGTGGAAATTCTCTTCTGGATACTGTGGTCTTTGGGCGTCGATCGGGGGCGGGGGCCGTTGAGTACGCTCGATCGGTCGGATGGGCTTCGGTCAACGAAAACGCGGCAATAAACGGACTCGAAAGTCGTATCAAGGACATATTTTCCCGACCCTCAGATGGGCTCCGGGCCGCAACTCTGCGACGCCAGATGGGGACGGCGATGAACGACGGGATTGCGGTCTTTCGGAACGAAGAAGGGATGCAGAAGACCTTAGCGACGATTCGAGCAATCAAAGAGCGGCTGCCAGAGGTTTCGGTTCACAACAAGGGTCGACTGTTCAATACTGATCTTCTCTCGGTCTTGGAATTGGACTACATGTTGGACGTTGCGGAGTCGGTCGGTATGGGTGCGGTGACTCGAAAAGAGAGCCGGGGTGCGCACGCTCGGGAAGACTTCCCAGATCGGAACGACGAGGACTGGCTGAAGCACATAGTCGTGGCCCGATCCGAGGACGGACAGGCTGAGGTCGGATTCCTTCCGGTAACAATGACGAAGTGGGAACCGATTGCGAGGACGTATTAGATGTCAACCAAACTTGACGTTTACCGTTTCGACCCGGAGACGGACCAAGACCCTAGCCGCAAGCAATACGAAGTCGACTTACCTGAATATGGAACTGTGTTGGAAGGGCTGCTCGAGGTCCGTGACGCGCAAGATGGGACGCTATCGATGCGTTGCTCATGCCGGAGCGCGATCTGTGGTTCTTGTTCGATGAAGATCAACGGTCAGTCACGGCTTGCGTGTAAAACATTGATATCGCAGATCGAACACGAGGGTGAGACCATCACGGTGGATCCGATGGGGAATATGCCGGTCATCAAGGACCTCGTGGTCGATATGGATTCGTTCTGGGACAAGATGAAGACGGTCGGGCCGTATCTGAAACCCGAAGGGCCGGAACCGGAACGCGAGAATCTTGTATCCAACGATTCGATGATGCGGCTGGCCGTCGCGATGAACTGCATCATGTGCGGCGCGTGCGTGTCCGACTGCACGGTGCTCGAAGTTGATAAATCGTTCCTCGGGCCGGCGGCGCTGGCGAAGGCATTTCGCTTTGCGGCGGACCCGCGCGACGGGCATACCGAGGAACGGCTGAAGAGCTACGTGGAACCCTCCGGCATCTGGGACTGTACGCGATGCAACATGTGCGTTCAGGCGTGTCCCAAGGACGTCGAACCGATGGAACGAATCATGGACATGCGCGTCATGGCGATCGAGTCGGGACTCACCGACTCCCGCGGCGCCCGCCACGTCGAGGGCTTCTCGAACAGTGTGAAGCACAGCGGCTTGCTGGACGAGTTTGCGTTGGCCCGTAAGACGTTTGGTTTCCCCAAATGGGGGTTCGAGCTGGCACCGTTCGGGATCAGGCGTCTGCTGCGGCGTCGCCTCCCACCAATCATCCACAAAGGGATCAGCACCGCAAAAAGGGTTACTCGGATATTCGAACGTCTGGGGGTCTAGAGACACGATGCGTTACGCCTTTTGGCCCGGATGTGTTTCGCGAGGCGGTACCCCGGAGCTTTATCCGGCGGTGACCGCTGTGGCTGCAAAGGTTGGCATGGAGCTGGTCGAACTGGACCAGGCCAATTGCACGGGCGCCGGGGTGCTGGGCGAACGGAACGATGAGTTGGTGGATACATTGAACGCTCGGAACTTCGCGATCGCGGAGCAGCAAGGCCTGGATACGCTCCTGACCATCTGTTCGACGTGCCAGGGCGTTATGAGCAGCGTCAACTACAAGCTCCGGGAGAGACCCGAATACCTGGCGAAGATCAACGAGAACCTCCGGGCGGAGGGACTCGAATACAAGGGCACCGTTCGAGTTACCCACATGATGTGGGCGATCGTCGAAGAGATGGGTCTGGATGAACTTAAGACGATGGTCGTGAACCCGCTCCACGGGATTAAGGTTGCGCCGTTCTACGGGTGTTATGTGTTGCGGCCTCGCTACGTCCTCGGGTTCGACGAACACCCAGACCGCGGTCAGTACCTCGAAAAAATCGTCGAGACGCTTGGTGCCGAACCCATTGACTACGAAGGAAAGTGGCGATGCTGTGGGTTTCCGATCATGACGATCAACGAGTCCAATGGGCTCCGGATGGTTGCCAACCATACTCAGGCAGCCAAGGATAAAGGCGCCCACATCATGGTCACGCCGTGCCCTCTCTGCCATATCAGTCTGGACGAGTTCCAACCGAAGGCAAGTAACGCCGCGGGGCGTCCGATCAACATGCCGGTGTTGCATCTGCCTCAGATGATTGGATCCGCGCTTGGTTTCAACGTGAAAGAGATGGGCCTGAAGCGGCACATCATCTCCACGGAACCGTTCATACAGATGAGCGGAGTGTCAAGGGGATAGCCCCGCCACGCCCGGCGAATGCCTTTTGATCGCGCCGTGTCTGAAGACGGACAGCACTCCAACAGTGACTGCTGCCCGGTGGGCTTTCTTGACTCGGTATTCAACGACAGATACGCCCGACGAGAAATGAAGAGCTATCGCGAGGAGGGTCTCGGGAAACGGGCACAGATCCTGGTTGACGAACTGGTAGCAGCTGGAATCGGGAGCAAGTCGGTCCTCGAGATCGGTGCGGGCATCGGAGCGCTGAACCTGGAACTGGTCAAGGGCGGTGCCTCGCATTCCATTTCGATCGACGCTTCTTCCGCGAATGTCACGACGGCAGTGGAGCTTGCGGAGGAACTGGGGCTGGATGACCGCTCAGACCGCTGCTTTGGTGACTTCGTCGAAGTGCAAGACCAGATCGAGAGCGCCGACATCGTCCTGTTGGATCGCGTCATCTGTTGTTACCCGAACCTGAGCGCACTGGTCGGAGCGGCAGGCGAAAAGACAAAACTCTACTGCGGCCTGACGTATCCGAGGCGGACCTGGTGGGGAAGGGCCAGTTTCTGGATGCTCAACGTATTTCAGGCTCTCCGCCGACATCCTTTCCGCGTCTACATGCATTCGCCGACCGATATCGAACTGGTGCTCAAGGGCAAAGGCCTCACTCGCATCTTCACGGGGCACGCGGGATTCTGGGAAGTGGCGATCTTCGAGACGGTGTCTAGGTGAGACAAGGAACGAGGCCGTCGCGACGGCGACGGCCTCGTTTGCAGCTTCGGCTAGGTTTCGTTACAGGTTCGCCATTGCCTCGACGAGTTCGTTCACGGCTTCGACCGAGTGGTCAAACCCGGCCTTCTCCTCCGGCGTGAGTTCGAGGTCGATGACTTTTTCGACGCCTTTAGCCCCGAGGATCACGGGCACTCCGACGAACACTCCGCTCGTTCCGTACTCGCCGTCCAGATAGGCGGCGGCGGGGAGTATGCGTTTCTTGTCGAGAAGGATCGCGTCGGTCATCTGAACGACGGCCGCCGAAGGAGCGTAGAACGCGCTTCCCGTCTTCAAGAGACTCACGATCTCACCGCCGCCATCGCGAGTCCGCTGGACGATCGCATTGATCTTGTCTTGCGAGAGCCATGTGCTGAGGGGTATCCCACCGACGGTCGTGTACCGGACTAGCGGGACCATGGTGTCGCCGTGCCCACCGAGCACCAAGGCCTGGACATCCTCGACCGACACGTTGAGTTCGCTTGCGATGAATGTCCGCATGCGGGCGGTGTCGAGAACACCGGCCATCCCGACGACGCGTTCCTTGGGGAAACCCGAGAGTTTGTGCGCGTGATAAACCATTGCATCCAACGGGTTGGAGACGATCATCAGGATCGAGTCGGGGGAGTTGCGCACCACTTCGCCGACGACCGCTCCCATGATTCCCATGTTGGTCTTCAACAGATCATCACGAGTCATTCCAGGCCGTCGCGCGATGCCCGCGGTGATGATCACGAGATCAGAGTTCGCGGTCGGCGCGTAGTCATTCGTCCCGATGATGTCCGAGTCGTAATCGAGGACCGGGCCGCTCTCAGCGAGGTCGAGACCTTTTCCCTGCGGAAGTCCTTCCACGACATCCACCAGAACGACGTTAGCGTAATCACGCTCCGCGATCCTCTGTGCCGCCGTTGCTCCCACATTCCCAGCTCCGACGACTGTGACCTTTTTCCGCATCAGTTTCCCTCCTGAAATTGGGCGTTTCCGTTCTAATCGACTGTGTTCATTCAAAAAAGATCAGCGGCCGGACTGCATCTTGGCGCCGATAGAGTCTGCCATGTCGCCGGTGGCGACGGCCGTCGGGTCATCACGATCCTGTCGGGTGCCGATCTCCCCACTACTTACTATCAGACTCAGGGCCGATGACGGCTAGCACATCCCCACGGCTGACTCGGTCCCCCGCTTGTCTAGGTAACTCCAGGACGACTCCGTCGCTGGGTGACGGCAACAGGTTCTGCATCTTCATCGCCTCGATAATGACGATCGTGTCTCCAGCACTCAAGTGCTGACCGACCTTGACCTAGTAAGAGATCACCAACGCCGGCATGGGAGCGGTGATCAGGGCACCGCCTTCGGGAGCTGAGACCGCAGTAGTTGAGGCGAGAGTCGGGGGCGGGGGGGCGAGCGCAGGAGGCCCGGCTGCGGTGCCACTAACGCGGGTTCGGGCCCGGACGTCCGGATCACCATCGGTCGGATCGACAACCACCTCGTACGACTCACCCGAGACATGGACGTTATAAGTCCGAGCCCGTGGGCTCGGAGGGCTCGCCGGCGCGGCCTCGATCGTCCCGCTGGACGGCTGCGGCGGGGGTGGACCCGGTTGGACTTCCGGCGGTGGTTCCTCGACTCCGTGCTTCCATTTCAGAAAGAGTTCGCCGGTCACCGGATAGAGCGCATATATCAAGAGATCGCCTTCGTCTTTGGCAAGATCCCCGACTTCTTCGCGAACCTTTGCCATCTCCGGCTCGAGGATGTCCGCCGGACGTCCCGTAGTAGGGGTCTCTCCCCGCTCGTACCCCTTCAGGGCGGCCGCGACGACCTCGGGGTCCATGGGGAGAGGCGGCTGCCCATATAAGCCGTATGCGTAGTCCCTTACCTGAGAGCTGATCATGGAGTACCGGCCGAAGAGAACGTTCTGGACGGCCTGGATGCCGATGATCTGGCTTGTCGGCGTTACGAGTGGAGGCGACCCCAAATCCGCCCTGGTCCTCGGCAGCTCTTCGAGCACTTCATCGAGTCGATCGATCGCGTCCGCTTCCTCGAGCTGTGAAGAGAGGTTGGTCGTCATACCACCAGGCACCTGGTGCGTGAGGACATTCGTGTCGACCAGGCTGAACGCGCCACCCGCATGGAGATGGCGATAGCTCTTTTGAAGCACACTTTCGAGGGCTTTGCCAGCCTCGATCAAAGACGAAAGTTCGAATCCCGTATCACGCTCCGTCTGTTCAAGAGCGACCGCGAGCGGCTCGATCGGCGGGTGGGATGACCGAAGCGCCAATGGCGATAGCGCCGTATCGACGATGTCCACGCCCGCTTCGATGGCCTTCAGCTGCGTCATCTGTGCCAAGCCAGAGGTGTAGTGAGAGTGCAGTTGGACTGGGATCGAGATGGCGTCTTTCAGCGCACTAATGAGGTCATATGCGTCGTACGGCGAAAGGAGCCCGGCCATGTCCTTCAAGCAAAGAGAGTCGGCGCCCATCCCCTCAATCGTCTTGGCCTTCTGGACGAAATACTCCCGGTTGAACACCGGGCCGCCCATCTTCCGTTCGGTAAGCGAGTAGCAAACGGTTCCTTGGATGTGCTTCCCCGAGTCGCTGATTGCCCGGAAGGCTGTCTCGAAATTCCGTTCGTCATTCAGCGCGTCGAAAACTCGGAAAATGTCGATACCGGTCTCGGCGGCGTGCTTGACGAACGCCTCGACCACGTCGTCCGAATAATTGCGATACCCGACCAGGTTCTGGCCGCGAAGAAGCATCATGAAGGGAGTTTTCGGCGCCGCCTTCTTGAGTTCACGGACGCGGTCCCAGGGGTCCTCGTTGAGGAACCGGGTCATGACGTCGAACGTGGCTCCACCCCAGACTTCGAGCGATGCGAAACCGATGGAGTCGAGGATGCCGATAACTTCCAGGATGTCGTTGGTGCGCATCCGTGTCGCAAGCATCGACTGGTGGCCGTCTCGCAGGCTCAGGTCGGTGATCTGAAGCTTGCCCGAGCCAGGTCGAAAAACCGTGCGGTCGGAAGACGTGCTCATCCCACCAACCTCGTTTGCGCTTGTCGCCAACTCAATTCTCCGACCGGTAAGCTGGGCAAATTACGTCGCCCTTCGAAACGTGTGGCCATCTGTGCGAGCCGCCCGTAAGTGCGCCATCGTGTTTCTGTCGACGAGAGGTCGCGAAGCGGCGCGACATCAGCTTCGTAGGCGGCGACCGCTGCGATTATCGCGGCCCGAAGACGGAGGTTCGAGGGTTCAGGAATCGAGGACACTACAGGGGGATGTTTCCGTGTTTCTTCGGAGGAAGCGTGTCACGCTTGTTCTGGAGCATCTCGAATGCACGGGTGACTGCCATTCGCGTTTCTGCAGGGTCAATCACATCCTCTATGTACCCTCGACTAGCGGCGATGTACGGATTCGCGAAACGCTCCTGGTATTCGTTGATGGCCTCGCTACGCTCCGCTTCTGGATCATCGGCGTTACGAATCCGGTCACGGTAGATGATGTTGGCCGCTCCCTCCGAGCCCATGACGGCGATCTCGGCGCCGGGCCAGGCGTAGTTGATGTCTCCACGCAGTGCCTGGGACGACATGACTAGGAATGCTCCGCCGTACGACTTTCGTGTCACGACGTTGACCTTCGGGACCGTTGCTTCCGCATACGCGTACAACAGCTTCGATCCGTGGGTGATGATCCCGCCGTGCTCTTGATCGACGCCGGGTAAGAACCCCGGCACGTCGGTCAGTGTCAGGATGGGTATGTTGAAGCAGTCGCAGAAACGGACGAATCGGGCTGCCTTGATCGAGGCCTTGATATCCAATGCGCCCGCGAGAACCATCGGCTGTTGCCCGACTATCCCGACAGCTCGGCCAGCCATTCGTGCGAACCCGACGACAATGTTCGGGG
>JASLZO010000239.1:357-2559 GCA_030754805.1 Dehalococcoidia bacterium | reverse complement strand
TCGACAACTCGCGGGACAGTGAACCCGCCGTCTCCATCGGCTACGAATCGTGCACCATCGAACCTCGGGGTCGGCTGATCGCACAGCCCTGGACAGGCAATGTCACCGTGGTCCATACGTTCATCGCCCTGTGTTTGGCTCTGGCGCAGAGCGCACGTCGGCCCAGCACACGCCGCGTTCGATATCGGGTCGGCGTCGTCACCAACGACGAAGTAGTGATAGAAGCTCGCTGCATCGTAGAGATCGACCAGCGGGAGATGGAGCGAAGTTGCGCTGGTCCCCAAGGCATCCTTGGTCAAGCGCCCGTCTGGCTCCATCGCCTCGTGCAGCCGGCTCAGGGCTGGAGCGGGGTCGTCGAGTTCGCCTGGTCGGTCCGCCGGTAGAAGGCTCATGGTTGAACTTCATCGACAATATACGACCCGGAAACGAGAGATAATCATTATGAGCGCTGATGAAGCGCATCACCCACGCCGGAATCTTCACAGAGAAGCGAGCGCATCATGTCCTACCGAATCACCATCTCCACCCAGGAACACGGCACCATCCTCGACCAGGAAGTCGACGGCTTCTTAATGATCAGGAAGATCCTGTGCGAACACAACGACCCCACACATGAGCCGGAGGCACGGATCGACTCAAGGGGCCTAAACGGGTTCGAGCAGATGGGATTGCTCGAGTGGGCCAAGGCCTCCACCAACGCCGATTGGATGGACGAACTCGGCGAGGGGCCGGGACTCATGGACGAACCGGGCAGTTAGGTTGACATGCTCTTTCGTTGAGTTGTATCGTCCGAACTGGCTCTTGAACCTGTGGCCGTAGCTACGGTCGAACTGCGGCAAGGGAGTATGGGACGGTGTGCGGCGGGTCCATCGACACCGCCGCGTTGTTGTGTAATGGGGTGGAGCCAACATAAGCGCGGAGGCGCCGTTACGTGACCGAAGTTGATCCGCTGATTGTCACTTCGTCCCAATGGCAGGACATCAGTTCGATGCTTGTTTATTTCTGGGCATTCGTCTTCTTCCTCGGTTCTTTCGCTGGTAACCTCCTAATCGCGCATTCGCTCATTCCGTCTTTGGCCATCACGGGTCACGTCGGTCCGTCAGTAACGAGGGTCCGACCGGTGTTTTATGGCTTGACCATACTCTTCGGTCTCGCCGTCATCTGGACCATCGTGCAGGTTGTCGAAGCGACTGATGTCCTGCGTGCAATCTATCCGAAGGTCTGGATCTAGGGACGCGGCTGAGAATGCGCAGGGGCATCATCATCGCCGCCGCTTTGCTGGTGGTACTCGGCGCCTTAGGCGGGGGAGCTGTGATTGGCGGCCCGAAGGTCCTCGAAGCCATGTATCCACTACCGGAAAACGGACTCATATTCCCGCACAACGTCCACGCCGGAACGGAGGCCGGGCAGCTCGCACTTGAATGCGAGTTCTGCCACCGAACGGCGGAGATCAGCCGCGCGGCCACCGTCCCTTCACTCGAACAATGCATGTTCTGCCACAAGGTCGTCGGCGATGCGAGCGAACGGGTCGGCATCGTGAGGGCCGCGTGGGAAGCCGGAAAGCCCCTTGAGTGGATTCGCCAGCACCGCATCCCCGATCACACGCAATTTCGGCATGAGCCGCACCTGACCGCCGGGTTCGCATGTTCGGAGTGCCACGGCGACGTTGGGTCTGTAGCCGATCAGGTCACGCAGGTGCGAGCACTGGAGATGGGCGATTGCGTTGGGTGTCACAAGCAGAACAGCGCGCCAGCCCAGTGCGCGACCTGCCACACATAGGAATCTAGAGGAGCGCTTGGACCGATGGACCTGAGCCGCCGAGAATTCCTCCGCGCAGCCGGTGCCGCGTCCGTTTCAGGCGTCCTCTTCGCGGGTTGCGCCATTCCCGAACGCGAGATCATCAAGCAAAGCCCCAGGGATCTTCCCGAGGATCTCGCCGGTGGCCTCGAAGACTGGTACGCGACCTCGTGCGCCTTCTGCGGAGACGCGCACGGCATCATCGTCAGGGTCGTCGAGGGTCGCGCAAAGAAAATCGAGGGCAACCCGGATCATCCGGTCAACCGCGGCGGCCTGATGGCCCGGTGCTTGATGGGCGTCCAATCTCACTACCACCCGGACCGGTTGAATGGTGCCCAACGCACGGACGGGACGTCCGTCGATTGGGCGACCGCGGTTAGCGAGCTTTCCACCGCGATCACCGAA
>JASLZO010000239.1:0-347 GCA_030754805.1 Dehalococcoidia bacterium | reverse complement strand
GGCCGCACGGTGATCATCACCGCACCCCAGCGGGGCCACCTCGGATTCGTCGTCAAGGAATTCTCGGCGGCGACCGGCGCCGAGCACATGGTGCTAGAGCCGATCGAGCAGTCGGCGGTCCGGACCGCGGTCAACGACGTTCTTGGCCAACCTCGCATCCCGCATTTCGACATCGCGAACGCGAAATCGGTGCTCTCGATTGGGGCCGACTTCCTCGAGGCCTGGCTTTCGCCAGCCTCCTACAGCAACGCGTACGGCCGATTCCGTCAGGGGAGCGGCGAGCGCGGCACCTTGATCCACGCGGATTCTCGGTTCTCCATGACCGCGGCGAACGCCGATACTTGGCT
>JASLZO010000238.1 GCA_030754805.1 Dehalococcoidia bacterium | reverse complement strand
GGGCGTTCACGCGGTCATCCCCCCACAACGATCCGTGCCCGCTCGGCTCATTGACCCAAAGATCAAGAACACCAGCCGACTCTATTACATGTTGGCCGACAAGCAGGCGAAACGGATTTCGCCAGACGCGTGGGCGCTGCTAACCGACGAGGACGGGTTCATCACCGAGGGTACGGGGGCGAATTTCATGATGATCAAGGACGGCGTGCTCATCTCCCCCGAACCGCGCAACATCCTCATGGGCATTACGCGTCGAGGCATCATCGATGTCGCGACCAACCTGCGAATCCCGTTCCGGGAACAGAACATCGACGCCTACGATGTGATCAACGCCGACGAAGCCTTCTTCAGCACTACCTCGTTCGTCATGCTGCCCGTCGCGACCGTGGACGGTCGAGCGCTCGGAACTCCGCCGCCGGGTCCCGTTTCTCTCCGCTTGCGCGAGGGCTTCAGCGAGATGGTCGGCCTCGACTTCGTAGCCCAGGCAAAGCGCTACGCCGAAGCCTCTAGGGTCGGAGCCATCCCCGCAGCCGGATAAGGCGTCGGATCAGCTCGCCACCGACGTGCGCAACCTGTTCAACCCCTCCGTACTCGACTCCATCAAGAACTGAAGATCCGAACCGTACATCAACATCCGCATTCCCTTTGCCGCCCAGGTTTCTAGAGATTCAACGCTGCCCAGATGGATCGCCGAGACAACGTCGTTTCGTTCGGCCGCCGCGATCACCTTTTCAATTGCCTCCACCACCGGCGCCGACTGCGTCTCCCCGGGCACGCCCAGCGACACCGAAAGGTCCTCGGAGCCGATCAGGGCCACATCGACTCCGGGCGTCGAAAGCACTTCATCGATCCGGTCGACCGCTTCCCTGCGTTCGATCTGCGCGATGACGAGCGTGTCCTCATTGTTCGTCTCGAGAAATTCGGCAAGCTGCCCAAATCGGTACTCCGAATGCGGCGCGTCGGACGAGCAACCGCGCTTGCCGATGGGCGGATACTTCACCGCCTCGACCAAAGTTTCGACCTCGCCGCGGCTCTCCACCCTCGGAAGCATGATCCCCATCGCGCCGTGGTCGAGCGGAGCCGCGATCAGGTGGTATTCCGGACTTCGTACGCGCACCAGAGGACACATGTCGAGTATTCGCCCGACCCGTAGAATCTGCGCCGCCGTTTCAAGGCTGAAGAGACCGTGCTCCATATCGATCATGAAAAAATCGAAGCCCACCGAGTGAAGGACCTGCGCTATCGATGGATTTGTGACCTCCTGAACCATGGTCCCAATCACGGTCTCACCATCGAGCAATCGGCGTTTCAAGGAATTCCTACGCATCGTCGCCTCCCTCAAGGCCTGAGTGGGCCCCGTATACATCTGAGTCATTGCTCCGCCGTCCAAGGCCCTCTCCACCCGTCGTTCTGAGCCGCAGGCGAAGAATCTCGGCCTCGGTAACGCATCCGTTCCACGCCTTCCTGCCTCCACCCCTTAACCCTTGGAGGCAGGGATGAGGACCGTTACGCTAGCCGAAGCCAAAATGCGCCCGGGTTTAGCCGCCTGTGGAGACCGTCACGAGAGCCTCCGTCGCCGGTCCCTGAGTTTCTCCATCGATTCGGATTTCAGCCGTCAAAAGCTGTCGAACCCGCGCGTCACGTGGTGCGGTCGCCGACAGCGACACCTCTCCACTCGCTTCGCCGGCAAGACGGATTTCGGTGAATTCGCCGGAGGTCTGCCAGCCTTCCGGCGGCAATAGACGAGCTTCGAAGACGGCTTCCCGGCCCAGGTTGTTGCGGAGCAAAAGCCAGTAGTCAATAGTCTCTCCCGGCGCCGCGCTACCGTCGTAGGGCAGCAGCCGCGCCCACCACAGATCCACGTAGTGATCCGCCGGCTCCTGCACCAGCGAGCGTACGACCCGTTCCTTCCGCGCGATGAAGTCCCGATACTCGAACGTCTTCCGGGTGTCCCACGACATCACCTCTCGGTGACCGGGGCACACGACATCGGGCGCGATGCTCTCCATCACATCGGCGCACTTTCGGTGCATCCAGAGCTGGAAGCTGTTCCGAAGAACCGTCGTTTGATAGACCTGAGAAGTCATTCCGCCGGTCACTCCGGGCGCCATTTCCTGAAATATGTTGTCGCCGGTGAACGCTATCTTCTGGCCGTCGACAGTCGTGGCGAGAACCATGTGAAACTCCGTCTGCCCCGGCGCATGATGGATTTCAAACTCAAATTCCTCCCACTCGAATCGATCTCCATCCTTGAACTTCCGGCTGACCGGAATCGGCGTTTTCAGAGTACACGGAGTGCTGCACCATGCAGCCGGGTTCTCCAGCACCTGCGCCACTTCGTTCAGCGCCCAGACCTGCGTGTCTTCGTGTCGAACGAGATACGGCACTCCCGCCGTGTGGTCGTCGTGAATGTGGCTGTTCATCACCACGTCGATCTTCTCGACCCCGTAGGATTCCCGCAGTTCGTCGAGGTGGTGAACCACGAACCGCATCGTGTCCCCGTCCTCGCGCTCCGCTCCCGTGGCCATGTGCGATCCGTATGAATGGCCGTAGTCAAGAAG
>JASLZO010000237.1 GCA_030754805.1 Dehalococcoidia bacterium | reverse complement strand
TCCTGTTGAAGCCACGCGAGGATGACATGAGTCATGGGCAACAACATGGGTCCGTGTTCGGCAGCATCCTCGAGGGGGTGGTCTATATCCGGCAACGGGAGATTCTGCTAGCACTCATGGCCCTGGGGTTCGTTGCCGTCGTGTTCGGGATGCCCTATCAGACCGTGTTGCCCGTTTTCGCGGACGAGGTCTTGCACATGCCCGAACTCGGACTCGGGTATCTCGGCACCGCCGGAGGAATCGGAGCGGTCATAGGATCCTTGCTTGTCGCCCGCTTCACCGGTCTGGGTCAGATGCGGTTCGCGCACGCCGCGGGCGTCATCGGCATGGGAGTGTTCATCGTCTTGTTCTCCCTGTCGACCCCGTTGTGGCTCTCTCTCTCGATGGCCCTCTTGGCCGGGTTCTTCTTCCAGATGCTCATGACCGCGAACTTCGCGCTGCTCCAGGTGTTGGTCCCGGACCGGCTACGCGGGCGTGTTATGAGCGTCAGGTTCATCATCTTCGGGATGTCACCTCTTGGGATCATCTCGCTGGGCATCGCCGCGGAGATGATCGGAACTCCCGCCGCGACGGCATGGTCTGGAGCGGTCTGTGCCGCGGCAGGGATGATCGTGCTGCTGTTGTTCCCAGCATTGAGGAGTCGCAAGAATCCGGAGGTCGGCAACTTCCTCGATGACCCTTCGGCGGGTCAAGGCGAGCCAGTCGAAGCCAAGGCCTAGACGCCCTTCGCTCGCCAGGAACCTGCGCCCACGCCGCGACGGGTACCATACCGACAGGGCCGGTATCTCTTGAGGGCTAGCCAGGCATGACGTCGCCGGATCCAGCGGCACGAATGGACGAGACACTGCTCGTCCTGTTCGACGGGCACGCCCTCTTCCACCGCGCGTTCCACGCGATCCGCACCGATCTCTCAGTCTCTCAGACCGGCGAGCAAACGGCCGCGGTCTACGGGTTCGCCGCGTCGATCATCAAGACCGTCGCGCAGTACAGGCCCGTCCACGCCGCGGTCGCGTTCGACCTCCCGACGCCCACGTTCCGCCACCGGAGCTACGCCGAGTACAAGGCGCAACGCCCACCCATGCCGGACGTGATGCGCGACCAGTTCGGCCGGATACGCGAGGTCGTCGAGAAACTTGGCCTGCCGATCTTCGAGCTGGAAGGGTTCGAGGCGGACGACGTGCTCGGCTGCATGGCCGCACGCGCGACCGAACACGGCTTGCGCACGATCATCGTGACCGGCGACACGGACACGATGCAGCTCGTCACTCCCTCGGTCTCAGTGCTCCTGCAGCGAGGTGGCCAGGCGGAATCCCTGTTCGACGTTGCCGCTGTCCGAGAGCGATACGGACTCGAACCCGACCAGATTGCACACCTGAAGGCGATCCAGGGGGACACGTCCGACAACATCCCCGGCGTCACTGGCGTCGGCGCGAAAACCGCGACCACAGTCCTTCAACGGTTCGGAACGGTGGCCGGCGTCTACGACCACCTTGAAGAGGTGACACCGGACCGGGTCCGCGAACAGCTCCGCACCGGAAAGGGCCTGGCGCGGCTCGGGTTGGACCTCACGACCATCGTGACCGACCTCTCTCTTCCGCTCGACTTCGAGGACCTTCGGTGGACCGATCGTTTCGACCGCGGCGAGATCGTGAGCCTATTCCGCGAGCTGGAGTTCACCAGTCTTATCGGACGCTTGCCTCCGTTCCTTCAACCGCCTTCTCCCACCTCGCAGCCCGCGCGCTCAACAATCGGTCCCACCTCCGAGGATCGATTGGACACAGCGCGTCGGACTGAGATCGATATCACCGTCATTGGTTCGCATGAGCAGCTTGCCAGTGCCCTTAAGGCGGCTTCGGAGGCGGCGGCGGTCGCGGTAACCACCCCGGTCGCTACGAGCGCCAGACTCGTCGATGCCGAACCGGTCGGCGTTGCGCTGTCATGGGAAAACGGCAAGGCAATCTATGTGCCCTTGCACCACCAAGCGCAGCTGCTGCCAGACTCGGACGGATCCGGCGGGACGCTCACCCCGGACGCCGCTTATGCGGTACTGACGCCTTTCCTCGCATCGAACTCACGCGCCACCATCGTTCACCTCGCACGGGAATCCCTGACGCCTGTCGGAAACATGGGATGTGACCTCGCCGGCCACCTGTGGGACACGTCAGTCGCCGCTCACCTCCTGGGGAAGCCAAACGTCGCTCTGATCCCCCTCGTGATGTCCGAACTGGGGGAGGAACTTCCGACCACCACACAGCTGCTTGGCAGCGGGCGGAAGGCGGAACCGTTCGAGTCGCTCCCAGCCGCTGAGGCGGCCCGATACTCGGGCCGCGTAGCCGCATATCTACTCGAGATGTACCAAGGTTTTGCGCCGGAGTTGGAGGCCCAGGGCCAAACGGGCCTGTTCACCGATCTGGAGATGGCGCTTACGCCGGTCCTCGCTCGGATGGAGCGGAACGGAATCCTGGTGGACGTCGGCTTTCTACAAGAGATGGGCCGAACGCTGCACGCTCAGATGGACGAGATGGAGCATGAAATCTATGAGCGGGTCACCGATAACGGCGGGCCCTCAGA
>JASLZO010000236.1 GCA_030754805.1 Dehalococcoidia bacterium | reverse complement strand
ACGGAAACGACGAATGTCCCACGTGAGCCTCGATCGAGCCGAAGGGCCAATGCGACGGTGAAAGCCAGGGCGTAGAGCGTCCCGAGCAACAGGAGGCTGAACAAGGCGATTCGCCCGATGTCCGCGATTGGGACCTCCGTGGTTGCCAGCGCGTGGAAAACCAATGCCGGGCTGAATAGGTAAACGATCACCGAGTTCAACGGCCCTACAGGCAACGGCCGGACCCGATGCACCAACGCTCCCGCCGTGGCGATCAGGAAGACCGGCAGTACGACGCTGCCGACGACGTCAGCTAATGGCACGACGCCCTCGATCGTTGGCAAATCGGGGTGCTACCATCGCCACATTCTGCGAGAGATGCTGGAAGACGCAGCTGGATCATCAATGGCACGAGAGATACCGGAGATCCGGGTGGGAGACGTCGTGAGGATGCGGAAGGCTCATCCTTGCGGTGGCGACCAGTGGATTGTGACTCGGAGCGGCGCTGACGTCGGTATCCGCTGTTCGACTTGTGGCCGGAGAGTCATGCTCGATCGGCTCGTGTACGAGCGCCGTGTGAAGCTGGTAGTCGAACAGGGTCCGCCGACGGAGATACCTTCGAATCGGCCGTCGACAGGGAGCACGGAAGCTACCCAGTGTTTCGTGCCGCCTCTAACGTCTTCAGGAGATTTGGGACCTCCCCAAGAGTCCGAATAACCGGGCAATCGTGGTTTCGGGCATCGGAGCCGTCACGATCGATCAGGATTGGCTGGATCCCGGCCCCCCTGGCCCCCGTTACGTCTCCCAAGTACTGGTCGCCGATGTGTACCGCTTCAGAAGGTTCCACGCCCGCTCGTCTCAACGCTTCCAGAAATATCGGAGGGTTCGGCTTCGAAGCACCGACCTCACCAGACGTGACGACGAACCCAAGTCGGTCCTTGATGCCCAACTCTTCCGCGATTCTCCACAGGTCATTGCTCATGTTGGAGATTAAACCGACCTCGTACCCCTGAGTGCCCACCGAGTCGAGCATGGGCTTCGCGTCGTCGAAAAGCGCAAAAGCCTCGCCGTATCGGCGGACGGCGGTGAAGATCGCTCCGGCCCTGTCCAGATCAACGTCGGCGCCCGCGCCCAACAGCAGGAGCTGTTCGTATCGCGACCAAAACTCTTGTACCTCGTCAGGGCTCCGTACGGCCAACGCCCTTTCCCCGTTCTCCCGTGAAAGGAATTCGTCCGCGGCCCCGTACGATTTTCGGACCGCCTCTGGGTCGATGCGGACGCCGAACGACCCGGCAGCTTGTGCCTGGGCTTGCTCACGGGGCGGGTCGAATCGCGCGACCGTGTTGTAGAAATCAAGGAACACAGCGCGGATTCGTTGCATGGTTCGCCGATTCTACCAACGGCATCGTTGACACATACTTGTGTTGTTGACCCTCGGTGGGCGGCGTCATAGCATAAAGGATGGATGTAGGTCCGTTGGATGGTTTTGTTCGTCCCGGATCGACAGGTCAAGCATCGCTTACCAAGCGGTGCTTTTTCTTTTCCTGCTCGCCAATGGCTTGATGGGAGATAATGAATGAATTCCAGCCTCATCGGGAAGATTGAAAAGGCTCGGCGCTATGCCGAAGAACGCGACTCGCGGATCTCGTTCGAGGGATTCTCGGTTCGGATCCGTGGAGACAACACGGGGCACTCGGTTGGATATCGCGACGGCGAATTCTCCTGCGATTGCAGCTTTTTCCCCAGTTGGGGTACGTGCAGCCACGTCATGGCCCTGGAGCGGATTCTGGACGGGATGCTGCCGGACGTCTCACAACGACCCGCGGCCAAAGACCCGGCCCAACAGGGGTTCTCCCTCTAAGACTTCACTGAGAGGCGGTCAGAGGGCGCCGGCGGCGCCCATCCGAGGTAGCATCCGCGTGTAGGTCTGCTCCAGGGTTTCGGGGAGCACCTTCGCGCCCGCGATGATCGGCATGAAGTTCGTGTCTCCAGCCCAACGGGGCACGACATGGACGTGCAAGTGATCAGGCGCACCGGCCCCGCCTGGCGTCCCGACATTCATGCCGATGTTGAACCCTTCGGGCCGATATTCGTCGGTCAAGGCGCGGACGGCTGCCTGCGCCAATGCCCACAACTCATCCCCGATCTCTGTAGCCAGTGAGGCAAGATCGCCACCGTGATTGAACGGCACTGCCATCATGTGCCCCGTGCTGTATGGATACTTGTTTAGCATCAAATATGCGTGTGATCCTCGTTTCAGGATGAGCGAAGCCGCATCGTTTCCGACCCGAGGTCCGTCGCACAGGAAGCAACCAGCGTTCGGGTCGGCGTTCGTATCACCGGCCACGTACTCTGCCCTCCAGGGGGTCCACAGGCGCTCCAGGTTCATCGGTGGCCTTCGGACGGGTTACGCGAATACCGTCGGCCCATCACTTGGGGCGTCTAGCAGGACTGCCAGTGCGCCCGGGTCCGTGACAGGAAGCTTGCACACGAAGTGTTCGCAAACGAAAGCCGTCGGCATTCCGTTCACCATGGAGCGTCCATCCATGACGGGGAGGTCGTCCAGGTCCCAAACCTCTTCCGGTCCCGCTGCGACCACGATCTTG
>JASLZO010000235.1 GCA_030754805.1 Dehalococcoidia bacterium | reverse complement strand
GAGCCAGCTGCGGCGTTCGTGGAGGCCGTCCAGGCGGGTCAACCGTGGTTCGGAGCCTTACTGCGCGCCATCGCCGACTGGACATTGTCGGAGGAGACACGGAACGGTCGTCAGTACCGATATCTCGTTGCCGGTGAAGCATTCAATATGCTTCTCCTCGCCGAGCGTTTGCTGGAAGAGGTCCATGGCCTGGTCCCGGCAGACACACAAGAATCGCTCCTTTTCGAGGGCCGTGCGCCCGAGGATATCGACGTAACTTTTTTCCGCGACACAATCGGCGCGGTCAAGCACGGTGCCCATCTGAACTACTGGTAATCCCTTCAGCAAGCAGTGCTGGACGAAGTCGCGAAAGCACGTCAGTCGCTGGGTTCCACCGAAAATGCATTGGAAGAAGAAACCTTCCAACGCCTCTACGATGCGACCGAGGAGAAGCTGCGCCATGAGTTCCGCCGCGTCTCCACGGGCCGGAAAGGCGGGCAGCGCGCGCCGCTCGAGGAGCACGACGCGTTCACCTACTGGTTGTTCAAGCGGCGCGTCTCTCGGAGCGACCCCGCGAGATTAGCAAGCGATACGATGAAGGGCTTAAGAAAGCTGGAGCGCCTGGATATCCCGAAGTGGCACTGGGCCAGCGTCCAGTTCTAACAGTAGTTTCCCAGCCAGACGCCGTCCTGGCCCCAAACACACCTGTGATGCGAGGTCTTTGATGCCCAACCGTCTGGCGAACGAGAAGAGCCCGTATCTCCTTCAACACGCCAACAACCCGGTGGACTGGTACCCGTGGGGAGACGAAGCATTTTCGCGAGCGGAATCGGAAGGGAAGCCGGTTTTCCTCTCCGTGGGGTATGCGGCGTGCCATTGGTGCCATGTTATGGAACGCGAGTCGTTCGAGAACGAGGACACAGCGGCGCTGCTGAACGAACGGTTCGTTTCGATCAAGGTCGACCGTGAGGAGCGGCCGGATGTCGATGCGGTTTATATGGACGCCGTCCAGGCGTTGACCGGCAGCGGCGGATGGCCGATGAGCGTGTTCCTCACTCCAAACGGAAAACCGTTCTTCGGCGGCACTTACTTCCCACCTGAGGACCGACCTGGGATGCTCGGGTTCCCCCGCGTCCTGAGGGCCGTGCTGGACGCCTATGTGGGTCGGAGGGACCAGGTCGATAAGATGGGCGACAGTGTGCTCCAGCACATCGAACAGGCTATGACCGCACGGACACCAGCGGACGCCTCTCTGGACGTTTCAGTGCTCGACGAAGCTTTCGACCGACTTGCTACCACGTTCGATCAGACCAACGGAGGGTTCGGCACGGCTCCCAAATTCCCACAACCGATGCTCATCGAATTCTTGCTGAGGCACAGGTTGAGGACTGGGAGCGACGACGCCGATTCGATGATTGAGAAGATGCTCGGAGGCATGGCACGAGGCGGGATCTACGACCATCTAGGCGGCGGGTTCGCCAGGTACAGCACTGATGCTCAATGGTTGGTCCCGCACTTCGAAAAAATGTTGTACGACAACGCCCAGTTGGCGTTGGCCTATTTACACGCCTATCAGCTGATGGGCCATTCCTCGTACCGAGTGGTGGTCGAAAAGACTTTGAACTATCTGTCGCGAGAGATGCGATCACCTTCTGGCGGCATTTACTCGGCTCTGGACGCGGACAGCGAGAGGGAAGAGGGCCGTTTCTACGTCTGGAACCAGGACGAAGTGGTGGCCGCACTCGGCGCCGAAGACGGCTTGATATTCAACATGGCATACGGCGTATCGGAAGACGGAAACTTCGAACACGGTCGCTCCGTCCTCAGCCGTATCCTCGACCCCCAGAAACTGGCTCGGACGCTGGGCACCTCCATCTCCGAAGCTGAGGGGCGACTGGACGCCGCACGGACACGACTCCTTGCTGCCCGCTCGAGCCGTGTCTGGCCGGCCCGCGACGAGAAGATACTCACCGGTTGGAACGGCCTGGCGCTCCGAGCCTTCGCAGAAGCTGGAGTTTCCCTGAGTCGCCAGGACTTCATCGATGTGAGCACAGAGATCGCCGAGTTCGTGCTCAAGGAGCTGAAGCGCGGGGACGACAGGTTGTTGCGCTCCTACAAAGATGGCCCGTCTTCAGTACCGGGATATCTCGAAGATTACGCATTTCTTGGCAACGGCCTTCTATCGTTGTATGAGGCCACGTTTGATCGCAGATGGCTAGACGAGGCGATAGCGCTCGCGGACACCATGCTGGATCGATTCTGGGACCTCGGCGAAACCATGTTCTTCGACACGGGCAACGACTTCAGCGATTCGCTGCTGGTACGACCACGGACCGTCCTCGACAACGCCATCCCTTCTGGAGGCGCCAACGCCACCGAACTGCTCCTCCGGCTTTCGTCGTTGACGGGTGACGACCGGTACCGGTCCGTCGCAACGGGCGCGCTTCGCGGCGTCCATGAGCACATGAACAAGTATCCAGGTGCGGTTGGATATTGGCTGTGCGCGCTGGACCTGTACCTGGCGACTCCGAAGGAAATCGCGGTGGTGGGACCCCTGGAGGACGAGCGGACCAAGGCCTTACTGGACACGGTGTATGAACGGTACATGCCGAACAAGATCGTGGTCGCAGCG
>JASLZO010000234.1 GCA_030754805.1 Dehalococcoidia bacterium | reverse complement strand
GCGGTGCTCGCAATCACCGGTGCCCATCGTGCAATGAGTTCCGGTGGGCCGATGACGCGGATCCCCAAGGCGATGAACGAAGCACCCAGCACGACGGCCATGAGGGTGATCATGCGCCGCTCCCACTGGTAGGCGACGATTCCGAGGCCGATTGCAATCGGAATCCCGGTCGCGATCGCGGCTGGAACGTCCTCTCGCGGGATCGTGAGAGGAGAGAACTGTGAGATATCGGTGAAGTGACCCGAACCGATGAGCCAGAGCGCTAAGCCGAGTGCGAGGCCGCTTGCCGCTCCGGTCAGGAAGACGGCGATTTCGTATAGGAAGTAGCCGACGATGACGAGAACTACGGCGACCCCGACAGTAGTGGTCCACAAACCTGGGCCGTCGATACCCAACCCGGGCGCGAACAGGTAGGTCGTCGCGCCGCCAGCGGCCGCGGCGGCGAGGGCGACCATGAGCCTGTACAAGTGGTAGCCGACCAGGCAAAGAGCCAGTCCGGCGGCGACGAACGGATATCCCCAGAGCGGGTTGATATCCAGCGCCAGCAGCTGGCCTATCTCGAGCCCCTGCACGAAATCCCCCTGTGCGACGGCTGCTGCCCCAATCATGCCGATGCCCCTCCGATTACCTGATTCCAGGCCCTGGCGACCACGACAAATATACTCGCGGAAACCACCCGGTTCATGAACCGTTCATGAACCGGCATCCGGGGAAAGGGGTCCGATCGCTACCAGTGGCGACCCCGATCGAACCGGAACCATGCGACGGCGATTCCTGCCATCGGCGCGACCGTCAGCGCCGCCAGCGACAACAAGACCAGGATCTCCGAGATTTCGTCAGACATCCGTTCCCCCCGGTCCACTGGCGGCCCGAGCACGAACCGGCCGGTGAGCACCACGACCCGTAGGTCCGCCAGCCGGCGCGGCCGAGGTGCCACCGTTTACCGACGCTTTCGTCTTCGGGTTCGTACGGGACCCGTGACGCGAACGTATGGAATCCGGAACGACGAGATTTTTCAGGAACTCACCGGTGAAGCTGCCCTCGGTCGCGGCCACCCGCTCTGGGGTGCCCTGCGCGACAATCTCGCCACCTCTGTCGCCCGGACCCGGTCCTATGTCGATGATCCAGTCCGCGTTCTTGATGAGGTCGAGATGATGTTCGATGAGAAGCACGGAGTTCCCGCTGTCGACGAGCCGGTGGAGAACGTCCATCAGGGCGTGTGCATCGAAGAACGATAGTCCTGTCGTGGGCTCGTCCAGGATATACAGAGTTCGCCCGGTCGCGCGCTTGGAGAGTTCGGTAGCCAGCTTGACGCGCTGTGCTTCCCCGCCAGAGAGCGTGGTTGCGGGCTGGCCGAGGCGCATGTACCCGAGCCCCACGTCGACCATCGTCTTCAGCTTGTTTCCTATCCGTGGAAACGATTCAAACACCGCCGCGGCTTCCGAGACGGTTTGGTTGAGCACATCGGCTATGGAGAGGCCCTTGAACTTGATCTCCAAGGCCTCCCGGTTATACCGGTCGCCCTTGCAGACCTCGCACGGAACAGTTACGTCGGGAAGGAATTGCATCTCGATGAGCTGGTATCCGTCGCCCCTGCAGGTCTCGCATCGCCCGCCCTTCACATTGAAGGAAAAGCGACCCGGCGCGTAACCGCGCATGCGGGCCTCGGGGGTGGTCGCGAAGATCTCCCGGATCGCCGTGAACGCACCGACGTATGTCGCCGGGTTCGACCTTGGTGTCCGGCCAATCGGCGACTGGTCGATGTTCACGACCTTGTCGATCTGTTCCAACCCATCGATCCGATTAACGGAACCCGGGATCTCCTTTGCCCGGTAAAGCTCCTGCGCCAGCTTCTTGTAGAGGATCTCGTAGACGAGCGACGATTTGCCGGAGCCTGAGACGCCGGTGACGCAGACGAGCAGGCCCAGGGGAATCTTGACGCTCTGGTTCTTGAGGTTGTTCTGTCTCGCTCCGCGGATGGAGATCTCGCGACCCTTTTGGGCCTTGCGCCGCCCCTCCGGCACAGGGATGGTGCGCCTACCGCTCAGGTATGCCCCGGTCATCGAGTTTTCGGCGGCCAGAATATCGCCCAACTTTCCGGAGGCGATGACCCAACCACCGTGTTCTCCAGCACCCGGCCCCATGTCGACGACGTGATCCGCGGCTCGCATCAGCGCTTCGTCGTGCTCAACGACGAGAATCGTGTTGCCGAGGTCGCGCAGCCGTTTCAGGGTCTCTATCAGCCGTTGATTGTCCACCGGGTGAAGGCCGATAGAAGGCTCGTCACATATATAGAGGACACCCATGAGCCCGGACCCGATCTGGGTTGCGAGCCGGATCCGCTGCCCCTCCCCGCCCGAGAGCGTCCCTGACGACCGATCCATGGTCAAGTACTCGAGGCCGACGTCGACGAGGAACCTCAGCCGCGAGGCGATCTCCTTCAGGATCTGGGCGGCGATCATCCGTTCACGTTCGGAGAGCGGGCCTGTGTCATCCTCGAGATGGGCGACCCACGCCAAGCCATGCTCGATTGTTAGGCCAGTCGCCTCGACGATAGAGCGGTCCTCGACGGTGACGCCGAGCGCTTCCCGTTTCAGCCGCTTTCCTTCGCAGACCT
>JASLZO010000233.1 GCA_030754805.1 Dehalococcoidia bacterium | reverse complement strand
GCTGCTCCGACCTGCCGACATCCGTCTATACTTGCGCCCGTTTGCAAGTCAACAGTGCGCAGGGGCCGTGATCATCGCGCGGGAGCGAACATGACGCAAATAGAAGGCCGAACGGTCGTTGTAATCGGGGCGACCGGCACTCAGGGGGGCGCCGTCATCAACCGTCTCTTTGAGACGGATGGTTGGCAGATCCGGGCAGTATCAAGGGATGGAACGGGCGAAAAGGCTCGGGTGCTAACCGATCGTGGTGTCGAGGTACGGCAGGCCGACATGGACGATTCCGCGTCACTCGATGCGGTGATGGACGGTGCGGACCGCCTGTTCTTTGTGCCCATCGTGGGCGGAGAGGGGCCGCCATCCGAGATCGCCCGAGGCATCGCCGTCGCCGACGCGGCCGCCCGTGCGGGAGTCGCCCACGTCGTATTTTCCGGGGTCTCCGGAGGCAACCGGGAGATCGGGGTCCCGAACTTCCAATCCAAGGGAATCATCGAAGAACACCTGAAGTCGACGGGGCTCCATCACACCATACTTCGGCCCGTCTCCTTCATGGAGAACTTCAACCGAAATCGCGACTCGATCCTCGGAGGGCAGATCTCCGGCGTCCTCAACCCTGAGAAAGCCCAGCAATACATCAGCGTCCGGGATATCGCTGCATTCGCGGTCGCCGCCCTCGATGACCCGGGACGGTTCGATGGCGACGCATTCGACTTGGCCGGGGACGAGCTCCGGATGCCTGACCTCGCTGCCCTATTCGCGCGAATGTTGGGGCGGACCGTCGAGTACAACCACATCCCGTCCGGAGAGCCTCGATCTACGATGGCACAACCGATGCTCGTGATGAACGACTTCTTCGAGCGCGAGGGATACGGCGTCGACATCGATGCACTCAGAGCGAGGTGGGGCATTCCGCTGACGACGATGGAAGAGTGGATCCGCACCGAACCCGGTTGGCCCCTAGCTTCGGCTTAGGCGAACGCGCCCCCGGGAAGCTCACCTCTTCGTACCGTGCCCGCCGCCGCCGGGAGTCGGTCGGCCACGTCCCCTGCAAGCAGCCCGGCGGTTGGATCACCACCGTCGCTTGCGGCGAGCGCCCCCGCGGCGCCGTGGAGATACACGGCTGAACACGCCGCCTCGAAGGGCGGCACACCTTGAGCAAGTAGGCCTGCAATCGCGCCTGCCAGCACGTCCCCGGTTCCCGCAGAGCCGAGAGCCGGAAGTGCCCACGAGCTGATCGCGATATGCCCGTCAGGATCCGCGACCACCGTGAATGCACCCTTCAATACCACAGTGACACCCCACCCCACCGCACTTTCTCGCGCGACACGTGGTCGGTCAGCCTGGATGCCCCCCGTCGGTGTCCCTCTGAGACGCGCCATTTCCCCGGGATGCGGGGTCACTACCAATGGCGACGGCAGCCCCACATGCCAACCCCTGCTCTCCGCAAGGATATTTAGTGCATCGGCATCAAGGACCATCGGCGGGGAGTCGGCGCCGGTCGGATGCCGAAGAAGCTCTCCCAGGACCGCTCGAGCACCTTTCCCTGAGCCCAGGCCTGGACCGACGAGCACCGCGTCCGAATCGCGGGCGACCTCAGCGATCGCCGGAGAGTCCTCGAGACCCGCGTCGTCCGGGTGCCCCCGTCCGCGGAGCGGGACGTGCGTCGCCTCCGGCATCATCGTTGAGACCCTGCCGGAAACGCTGGCAGGCGTTGCCAGGGTAACGAGTCCGGCACCCACTCGAGCGGCGCCCCTCCCCGCGAGCGCGGGCGCTCCCACATAGTTTCGCGAGCCACCTACGACCAACACCCGCCCGAAACTTCCCTTGTGGTCTCCCGACGCCCGTTCGGGTAGGGCGGCTCTTACCAACGAGGCATCGATCAGCTGGATGCCGTCAACACCCGTTTCCTCCGGGAGTCCAATTTCGGCCATCGTTGGTCGGCCCGCAATCCGTGCAACATCTGGCTGAAAGAGTCCCATTTTCGGTCTGCCGAGAACCACGGTCACGTCGGCAGGTACCGTGATCGGGTCGATGGTTCCCATATCCGCGTCGATTCCCGTCGGTACATCTACCGAAATGACAGTCGCCTTGCTCCGTTTGACCAGGGCAAGAGTGGCCGCTATTGATCCGTCGAGGGCTCGCCCACGACCTGTCCCCAGAAGCGCATCGATGACCAGATCCGCGGTGTCCAGTTTTTCCTCGAGCAGGACGTCATTCGGCCCAAGGACCTCGCAGCCGAACCCACGAGCTGATGACGCCAGCAGATCCGGCTCTCGCCGTTCGACGGGTACGAAGGCCGTAACCACAGCTCCCCACCGTGCCAGGTGGCGCCCCGCCACGAGACCATCCCCGCCATTATTCCCCGGTCCGACCAGAACGACGATCCGCCGACCCGCCGCGCCGCCCAACTCTTCGCGCGTTGCCACTGCAACGGCTAGGCCCGCTCGTTCCATCAACTCGGGGATCGAGACGCCTGCATCCACGGCCCGCTGTTCGAGCCGGTGCATCTCCTCGACAGTGACAACGTTCATCCTAGGGATCCTGGGGCCACCCTACGGGTTGTCGGCCTCTCCGACCACGAACGAGATCGCGTACTCCAGCGAATGCGTCTGGCTCACTGCCACGTCCTTCAGTCCGATGC
>JASLZO010000232.1 GCA_030754805.1 Dehalococcoidia bacterium | reverse complement strand
CCGTTCCTGGACAGACGCCGACCGGCCATAGACCGCCGACCCCACAACCAAAACATCGGCGCCGGCCGAACACCTACCCCGAGGATCATGCCGTTCGGAAGACCGGATACAGGGTGAGGCGACGAGTCCCTTGGAACCGGCTCACCGCGGACGAGGGACACACGATCCTGCGCATCGCGCGTGCATCAACGGAGTGGAGCCGCAGGAAGGTGGTTGCATGGATCACCGACCATGAGGACGTCGCGGTCTCCGAGGCGACCGTTTACCGGCTCCTCATGCCCGCTTGGTCATAAGCTCGGACCCCTGACCCCCTGCTTGCAGAGCACATCCGTGTCCGCGAGCTAGACCTCGGTGGGGTTCGGTCGAAAACGCCCGCTCGTTGACTTGCGAGCTACATCATTTAGGCGCACGGCTAGGGAAATCCTGCTCGTAAGTTTCATTTTGATGTCCGCATATTCGTGAAATTTAGGGTGATCGGGTGAAAGGCCGTTGATCCCCTATTCACGAGATTTGCCTGACCACCAACCCCAAACCCGTCTACAATCCCCCGATTATGAGGGGGTACTCGAAATGCAGCTCCTATGGGTTCACGGCTCTGCTGATACGGCGGATAGTTTCTACCACCAGACCCGCCGATTCCCGGGCTCGGACGCGATCAATCTCCCAGGCCACCCCGCAGGGAACGGCAAGCCCAGCGGCAGCGCCGAGGAATACGCCGAATGGCTCCGGGGCTACATCGCGGGCAAAGGGTACAAGGACGTCGTCCTATCTGGACACTCTCTGGGTGGCGGCATTGTCCTGACTTACGCACTCAAGTACCCCGACGAGGTCAAGGCGGTCATCCCTCTGGGGTCTGGCCCATACTTCCATATTGATCCTGAGCAGCAGGACAACCTCCACCGTGCCGCGCTCGGCGACAAGGCCGCCTTCGACGTATGGATGAGCCAGCAGGCACCCCGTGACGGCCTCCCAACGGATGTTGCCGAAAGGGACCTCAAGGACCGGATTGAGATGGGTCCGGCGGTCATCCATCACGATCTCGACTGCTGCTACCGCTACAACATCGCCGACCGACTCCACGATATCCAGGTCCCGGTCTTGGCCGTCGCCGCCTCTGGAGACCCCTACTGCCCACCTGCCGACTCACAACGACTCGCGGACAACATCCCGAACGCAAAGACCGTCGTCGTCGACGGCCCGACTCACTGGCTCATGATTGACCGCGCCGAAGCCGTAAACAAAGCGATCGAGGAGTTTCTGGCGACCCTCTAACTCACAGCCGAAGGTGTTGCCTGGCGAATCGCCCCGATCCGTTCCTGGACAGACGCCGACCGGCCATAGACCGCCGACCCCACAACCAAAACATCGGCGCCGGCCGAACACCTACTCCGAGGACCATGCCGTTCGGAAGACCGGATACAGGGTGAGGCCGCCGGTGAGGCGACGGAGGTGGAACGAGGGAGCCTTGCTCGTTCAATTGCACGCGACCCGGAACGAACCGTCGAGGTCCAGCGAGAGGATCAAGGTCTGGAGTCCGTTTCGAATCGCGTCGGCGCAAATCTTCGCCGCGAGATCAACGGCGTCAATTTGAGAGTCCGTGTATTCCGCGTTGAATACAGGCTTCCCGGCATCGACGAAAGGACGCATCGCGTCGCATTCGTCGTACTCATGACACTGCTCGTTCAAAGCGAAATCGAATACAGGTTCCAATTCCTGGATCAGCTCCAGCGCGTTTTTCAGCCCTATCAAGAGCCCTCGCTCAGACGCGGCGCCAGCCAGCCAGATGTTGAAGGTTGCCTGGTCCGAAACGGTAAGGGGGAATCCGGTCGGATGGAGGTACGCATCGACATTGTCTGGTTCAACGCCATCGCATCCTTTCTCGGCTGCCAAATCGAAGCGAGGTTCGAGAGCGACGCGGACGTCCGTGTGACGGATATCTAGCCAAAGCTCGCCTTCCCAACCATCCAGCGGTGAGCCAACGATGTGGTCCGGGAATTGATCGGCGTCGGATCTCCATGTTTCCAGCGAGCCCGCAGAGAAGTAGCAAATCACGATCCGGCCTTGGGATTTGAGCTCTTCGAAAGTGGACCGAGGCACATCGAACAAGTCAACGTCATATAAGTCCGTGTCGACAGAAGTGTCGAGGCTGCCCGCGAGTTGCCAATTCCATGTCGTTGTTGGACTCAACTGTTCGGCCAGACCCAGTGTGGGCATCGGCGTGGGGAGAGTCGCCGTTGAAATCAGCGTCGTAGACGCGGGGCGCACCGCGGGTTCTCGAGTCGTCGTGGGCTGCGGGGATTGGGAGCATGCCGCAGCAGCGGCGAACACCAAGACCGATCCGACGATCCAGACTAGCCTCACTCGTGTTTCTCTCGTTTTGGCGCCCGGTCGATGGTTGATCTCCGAGTGGCGCCTGAGCCGGGTTTTCGGGCTCGCTAAGTCGACGGACGATGGAAGATTCAACGCCCGGCTGTTCGCGTGCCCTCGGGATTGGAGCGGGTGATGGGGATCGAACCCACGACATCCTGCTTGGGAAGTAGATCGACGTTAGCGCTGTGGCATCGTAGCTGAGTGGGCGAGCGAAGGCCCGACCGTTAGACGCTGGTCGTTCAGCGCCCCATCAACCGATTTTCGTTTTGATCG
>JASLZO010000231.1 GCA_030754805.1 Dehalococcoidia bacterium | reverse complement strand
CCCACAAATCTTCACACGGACTTGCGGACGAGCGTCGCTCCAATACGCCACCGTCGAGTGTGGGCTTTCAATGCCGCCGCCACACGACTCCGCTGCTTCGACAGGCGCGAGCACCTCTAGTGTTAGAGGCTCACCCGGGGAGTTGACGGGTTGAGTTGTCGGGACGCGTCCTCCGGGAAGGATCGTGATGTGTTCGTAGAACGTGGGGACGTGGAAGAAGTAGGCCCGGTTGTTGTCGACTCCGGCCGCGGCCTCCTCACCGAGTTCGGACACGAAGAACGTCGCGGACTTCATGCCGGAGATACGTTCTTCGAGGATCCATGCGGCGCGACGGTCGATCTCCTCGTTCATAACCCGAGCGACGCCGGCAGCTTCCGTTCGAGTGGTCGGGCCTCTGTCGGATTTGACCACAATGTTCTTGTCGTTGGTGTTCAACTGGTCCAGGGCGCTCTTCAGGGCCAGCTCTTTGAGGGCGTCGAAGTAGATGACTGTGCCCGCCATGATGGCGCAAGCTAGAAGCACCCCGATGACGACCGTCGACAGCAAACGCCAACCGGCGATTGCGCGTCTGATCACGAGGGGCCAGGCCTTTGCAAGCCTGATCGCAATCCTTATCAGGTTCATCGGGCCGATTTCCTACTCATCTTCCATCCTGGAGATTTCGTGCAGGTCCACGTTGGTTACCATGCGAGCCAGCCAATACAATGCGGCGCCAAACACCGCCAGCATGATCACGAATATCGGTCCCAGAAGCGACCACTGAGTTGTCAGAATGAATGGGGGCAAAATCCGTTCCCCGGTTTCCGTAACCGCGACGCCGGACACCATGATATTGCTCATCGCGAACCCCGTGGCGGTTCCGATGAGCAATCCTATGGCCACGATTACCAGGTGCTCCGCCCCCAGGAGCCAGCCCATCTGGCGTTTGGTGACGCCCAGCGCCTGCAAGAAGCCCATCTCGGAGCGGCTCTGACTCGAAAAAGATAAGAGGTAAGTGATGTAACCCATGGAGGCGGAGAACACGACAATGCCCGCTGCCAGCAACACCATGGCCTTCCAACCGGCGGTGATAAGCGGGTCGAGCTCAAGGTCTTCGAGCAGCCTGGCCCGATCGTGGACAAGGTCTCGGGCGCCGGCCAACCGCAACGCAGTCTGGTAAACCGTTTCAGCGGCGCCTGGAACTTCAGCGAGGAACAGCTCGTTTGGGCGAATGATCGTTGTGGGGCTCAGGAGATTGAGATGTCCCAGCATGTTGTCGAGGTCGGCCAGCAGGAAGCCCGATTGCGCCGGGTCCAACGTCGGGAAGAAGTCGACCGTGTCCATGATCTTGATCGGGACCATGCGACCGAATATGTTCACGATGAGCTCGTCGCCAACCCGTGCCCCGGAGATCTTGCTGAACGTTGAGCTGGTCACCACCGGCACCGAACCGCCGGAAGGGCTGCGATAGAACCCGCGGATGCCCGCGTCGGTGTCTTTCCCGAAGGAGAAAATGCCTGCCCGCTGGCCGTTGCGTGGAGCTTCTCGGGTTGTGCCCACCGAGTCGGACGAAAGCAATGACGTCGCCAGGGTGATCCACTTGTTGGGACCTTCGAAGTCGTCGAGGATCGCGGCTTCCGTGCCGTCGTCGAACACGGCTTGGATGTCGTCCAACAGGATCGAGCCGACCGTGCCCGTCGGTCCGAAGACCGGCTCGTAGAGCTGCACCGACACCAGTGACAGAGGCCTGGCAAGGGCCGTGGGTATGTCCACTTCCATCACGTGCCACTCGGCCTGTCCGACCGATCCCAGCGACAGTGTGTCCAGAACGCCCTCGCGGTCCCGCACGACCATCCACAGGAACATGTTTGCGTAAGCCTCTTCAGGCTGTGCCCACACTCGGAGTCTTGTGGCGGCTTCCGGTATATCGATCGGCAGTGACCGAGCGCTGCCCTGGAGCGAACGCATTATTCCAGACAGCGGCTGGCGAGAGAAATCGTCGCGGTACCAAGAGATGTACGGGAAGTCCTCCGATTCCAAGGCAAGCATCGTGAAGCTTGAACCGGCATAGTTCGTCCCGACGGAGCCGCCGCCCCTCAGCGCGACTGAGATCGCGGTCACACCCTGTATTTCCAGGTACATTTCCTTGAAGTCGTCAATCGTACGTGTGAAGTACGAGGGCACTCCAGTCACCCTCAAGTCAGCGCCCACCTCATAGAGGACTCGTTCCTCGTAGCTGCGGTCCAGTGTCCCGCCGACCGTGGTCGCCAGGACGGCAAGCCCGGTCACCATCACCAACAGCAGCACGAGCCAACTGTACTGCAACGGGTTTCGGGCCATGTGCCATATCGCCATGGACGTCCAGACCGGGTAGATGCGCGCAAGATTGTGCGTCGCCAAGAACATGAGCTGGGCGGGGACTAAGAGCGCCAAGGCTATGGTTGGGATGAACAGGACGTCATCGCGCTCCGGCGCCCCGCCGTATATTAGCAGCGCTACGAGCCCCGTCTGCACGACCAATCCCGCCGCGCGATTCCACACCGATGGATTCCTGTTCGCCCCCAGATACGCGACGCTGACACCAACCACGAGAGCGAAGTCCCACAACCAATCGTATCCGGCGTCCGCCCGAAAGCCTCGCACGCCGATGACGGAGGCCATGGCG
>JASLZO010000230.1 GCA_030754805.1 Dehalococcoidia bacterium | reverse complement strand
GAGTTCTCGTACGCGTTGACTTCAACGTCCCCTTCGAGCCCGGCACCAGTTCGATCTCGGATGACTCTCGGATCCGCGCGGCCCTCCCCACGATTAACTTTCTCCGCGAACGGCGCGCACGAGTCCTGCTCGCCAGCCACCTGGGGCGTCCCGGCGGAAAAATCAGCGAAGAGCTACGGTTGACTCCAATCACGAGGCGCCTGTCCGAGCTGCTCGGGGCTTCCGTCACAACCGTGGACGATTGCATCGGGCTCGGTGTTTCGAACGCCGTCGCTCGCATCGAGCCCTCGCAGGTCCTCCTCTTGGAGAACCTGCGGTTTCACCCGGAAGAAGAAACGAACGACGATAGATTCGCCGCGTCGCTGGCAAGCCTTGCCGACGTCTTCGTGAACGATGCCTTCGGCACGGCACACCGCGCCCATGCGTCGACCGAAAGAGTGGCCCACCACCTTCCGGCCATCGCCGGTCTGTTGATGGACTCCGAGTTGGCCATGCTGGGCGGAATACTCGACGCTCCGGCCAAACCGGTCGCCACCATCTTCGGAGGGGCCAAGGTCGGCGACAAGATGGCGGTGATGGGAAACCTGGTTGGCCAATCCGATTTCATGCTCGTGGGCGGCGGAATGGCCGCCGCATTCCTAGCCAGAAGAGGGCTCCAGGTGGGGAAGTCGCTGCTGGAGGCGAACGGCCCCGAACTCGCGGCAAGCGTCGAGGCGGCCGCGCAAGAGGCAGGCACACAGGTCCTTCTCCCAATCGACGTCGTCGTCGCGACAGAGATTGGCCCGTCGGTTGACGCGAGGGTCGTCCCGGTGGAGGAGATTCCCAAGGATTCCATGACGCTCGATATCGGACCTGCGACCAGGCAGCAGTATTCGCGAGCCTTGCGCCTGTGCCAGACGGTGCTGTGGAACGGCCCGCTGGGTGTTTTCGAGTACGAACCTTTCGCGCGTGGCACGATGGATATAGCGGAAACACTCGCGGAACGCGCCCGGAACGGCGTGACCGTCGTCGTCGGCGGAGGATCGACGGCGGAGGCTGTGGGCCGTTTTGGATTCGCATCCGATATGACGCATGTGTCCACGGGAGGGGGTGCGACGCTCGAGTTCCTCGAGGGGCGCGTCCTACCTGGTGTCGCGGCGTTAAAGGACAGACCGGAGTAATCGTTGGCCGATTTCGATCTCATACACAGCCTTGTTCGCCAGACCGACTCCAGAATCGTCTTGCTGGTTCTTGACGGGTTGGGAGGCATTCCCCACCCGGAAACGGGCAGGTCCGAACTGGACGTTGCCAAAACCCCAAACCTCGATCGGCTTGCTCGCAGCAGCTTGACCGGCCTGTCACTGCCCGTTGGCCACGGCATTACTCCGGGTAGCGGGCCTGGGCATCTAGCGCTCTTCGGCTACAACCCGGTCGAGCACCTGATCGGCCGCGGAATCCTGGAAGCCCTGGGCCTGGAAATGGAAGTCGGACCGGGTGCAATCGCCGCACGCGGAAACTACTGCACCCTCGACGACTCCGGCGTCATCATCGACCGTCGCGCCGGCCGTATGTCGACTCGGACCAACCAGGAGTTGAGCACACGCCTCGGTTCCCTCGCCATTGACGGTGCCGAAATCGCTATCGGCGCCGGACGCGAGCACCGGCTCGCAGTGGTGTTTCGACCCGCACCGGGCTCGCCATCGGCGACTGTCGGTTTCATCGATGCCCTCACGGATAACGATCCACAACGCGAGGGCGAGATGCCACAGGAGGTCACTGCGGTTGTCCCGGAGGCAGAGTCCACGGAACGCGTCGTGCGTGACTTCCTATGGCAGGCGGGAGAAGCACTCAGGGGCAGTCACCCGGCGAACGGAGTCGTTCTGCGCGGATTCTCTGCGATGCCACACCTTCCCCTGATGCCGGACACGTTCCGGCTGAACCCGGCCGCGATAGCCTCGTATCCCATGTACCGGGGCCTCGCGAAGCTCGTCGGAATGAAGGTGCTCCAGACCGGGGACACGATTGAGGACGAGTTCGAGACCCTTCGCAGCTCGTGGAACGATCATGACTTCTTCTTCCTTCACTACAAGGCAACCGACTCCGCGGGCGAGGATGGCGACTATCACCGGAAGGTCCAGGCGCTGGAGCGGCTCGATCGCGCCCTCCCCGCCCTGCTGGATCTGGACCCTGACGTGCTGATTGTGGCCGGCGACCACTCGACTCCGACCGCGATGGCCGCCCATAGTTGGCATCCAGTCCCCTTGATGATCCGTTCGCGGTGGAGCCCTTATGGGGACGCAGAGGGGTTTTCTGAGCGCGAGTGCGCCCGTGGCATCCTGGGCACGATCCCCGCGACCGAAATCATGCCTGTTGCCCTCGCGACCGCCATGAAGCTCGATAAGTTCGGAGCGTAGCCATGACCGCCGCGAACCGCAGGCCGATCATCGCCGGGAACTGGAAGATGAACACCAAACCCGAAGAAGCTCGAACGCTTGCCGCTGTTGTCCGCGATCAACTGCCTGCGGTCCCAGGAATCGACGTGATTCTCTGCCCTCCCTTCGTTTCGCTCGCGCTGGTCGCGGGTGAAGTCGATGAATCGCCAATCTCGGTCGGTGCCCAAAATATGTATCCGGAACCGAGCGGCGCGTACACGGGTGAGATTTCCCCTGAGATGCTC
>JASLZO010000022.1 GCA_030754805.1 Dehalococcoidia bacterium | reverse complement strand
ACAGGATCCGGTGGACGATGTCGATCGCCTCTTCGACCGCCGAGTCAGGTCGATCGGCGTCAACGCTGGTGATCCACGGTCGGGCGCCGCGCCCAAGAGATAGATCGATGCGCCCACCCGAGAGCTGGTCCAGCGTCGCGGCGGCGTGGGCGATCACCGCTGGATTCCGCTGGTAGGGGGCCATTACGCCGATCCCGACGCGGGCCGTGGTCGTATGTTCGACGGCGAGCGCGGCCGTCGTCCAGACCTCCCATTGCGACATAGCGGCATCCGGGACCCAGATACGATCAAAGCCGTAAGAGTCGTAGTCCCGCAGATAGACCATCAACTCGGTGATGGGAGTCCGGACCGCCAACTCGACACCGATGCGCATGCGACACTCCTAACTAAATGACGTGGAGTGAGTGTACGCGAGGGCCGGGCCGGGCTCGTGCCCCTGAGTCTTACGTCAGGGAAAGATAAATGAGCGTGCTCTGTGTCGTCAGCCAGACGCTCGCGATGGTCATCAGGATCAGGATCAGGATCAGCTATCGGTGGGCCCCCTCCCAGAGGTACGCCGTGCCATACAGGAGGGACATCGCGATCATCTTGATGAGAACGAATCCGATGATGCGCCCAACTTCTTCCTGACCGGCCCCGAACCGTGCGTTCATTCCACATCTGGTGGGCGGCTATCGGCGCGGCCATTTTCATCCTCTGGCTGTTATCCGCGTGCCAGAGGAACCCCGAGGACACTGGTGTGGGATCCGCGAACACCGCCTCGCAACCAGCTACCACCTTACCCCTGAGTAGCATCCAAGGAAGGGGCACCACCCCTCCCACAGTTGGACCTCCAACCGGTGATACCAAACTGTCGTCTGTTCGGCCAGGAATTCCATCGCTCGAGATATCGGACGACATCTTGATCCTGGCGAACCGTGGTGACCCTCCGGCCGGGTTTGACACGCTGAGGACCAGCAGCATCGCGCTGCACCACGTCGCGGGCAGCATCTTTGGGCCGGGAAACCTGGTGCGACGCTGCAGGGCGAACGTGTACCTGATTTGCCCGGACCTGGCGGAGCGTTGGGTTGCCAACCAGGGGTTCACCGAGTGGACCTTTACGATCCGAGACGATGTCCTGTGGCATGACGGAACCCCGTTCACGGCCGAAGACGCGAAGTTCTGGTTCGAGCTTGCCCAATTCGGAGCGGAGGTCGATGAAAGGATCCGCGCGCCCGCATACTTCAAAGGTGAGTTGGCTGATATCGAGCGCGTGGAAGTTCTCGCAAACCACCGGGTTCGAGTCACGTTGGCAGAACGCAGCGTCCACTTTATGGACATCCTTGCGAACCCGAGGCTGAAGATCGCCCACCCGGAACACCTGATGGAGCCGCATCTCCGGAAAGGTGAGATGAGCGTCAGCCCCATGGATATCAGGCTGGTCGGGACCGGGCCGTTCGTGTTTCTGGACTACGATCGAGGAACACGGATTAGGGTTCGACGATGGGACGGGTATTGGGAACGCGATGAGAACGGCACAAGCCTCCCTCGGCTCGGCGGGATCGACTTCATCATCATGCCGGACCCGATCGCGATGGACGTGGCCTTCCGGACCGGCCGGTTGGACGGTGGCGCTCGCGGACAGGGTCACTATCTGACGGTCGAACGCAAACGGGGCTATGACCGCGATCTCCGGGACGAGGTGGTCTACGGCGAGATGGAAGGTGGGATGTTCCGCCTCGCGTTCAACGTGTTGAAAGAAGGCCCCTGGCAAGACCCTGACGTCCGTCGTGCAATGTCCTTGTGGATAGACAAAGATTCGGCGATCCCGGTATCGCTCGGCGGGTACGCGTGGACCGCGCCGAGCCTGGGCCCATCGAACCACTTCAAGGGGACGCGGTTCATCAACTGGCCACGCTTTGATGGAGGACCGCTCGAACAGAAAAGGGTGGAAGCGAAACGGCTGATGGTGTCGGCTGGGTACGCCGATGGATTCGAGATGGGACATCTGTGCCGACCAAGGCTATTGCCCCAGTGCGAATACCTCCAGGCCCAATTGAGTGGGTTGAACGTCGACCTGAAGCTGCAGATAGCCGACTCCGCCGAATGGAACCGCGGGCGCGTCAGCCTCGACTACGATTCTCAGGAAGGTGCGCTCACGCACTCGCTGATTCCCGAGGGGACCGAGTCAGTATTCGGGATCTACAGTGAGAACCCGGACTCCTACTCTAAGCACGAGGATCCTCAGATCGACGATTTGTTCAGAAGGCTAAAGAGCGCAACCATCGACGGCGACCGCGTGTTCGCGTGGCGTGAGTTGGAGCACTACCTCTACGTAGAACAGTCCTATATCGTGCCGATCGCCGAGATCATCCAGGTAGTGCCTTACCGATCGTACGTGAAAGGGCTGGTGATCCCTCCCGAAGACGGCCACACGCATACGGATTTCGCGACAGTCTGGTTGGAGCGATGACCGCTCCCCGCGCTTCGGCCTGAGCCGGAGCCAGATGCGCCGTTACGTCGCCTACCGATTCGGGCTCATGGTGCCGACGGCGCTGATCGCGTCCATCGTGCTATTCGGAATCATGCGAGTGCTCCCAGGTGACGTCACGACCGTGATCATGAGTGGGTCCGGTAGCAGCGCGCATAGCGTCGAAGCGCGGGAGGCGCTGCGCGAGGAGTTGGGGCTGGATGACGCGTTGCCGGTGCAGTACAGCCGGTGGCTGTGGAGCATGGTCAACGGCGAACTCGGTGGACGGTCGTTGACTACGGGCGAAACCGTTCGCACCCTCGTCGGGCGTCAGTTCTCCGTCACGTTGTTGCTCACGCTTTACGCGGTCGCGTTGTCCATAGCCATCTCCATCCCGGTGGGGGTGTTGGCCGCGGTCACACGAAACAGATGGCCCGATTACCTGATCCGGGTCGTCACCTCGGTCGGGCAGGCGGTCCCCAGCTTTTGGGCCGCGCTGCTCATCATCCTCGGTCTCCTCGTATGGTTCCGATGGTCTCCGCCGATCGTCTACGTGCCGCCCTGGCGAGCGCCGAGCGAACACCTCCAGATCATGATCATCCCCGCACTTCTCCTCGCATGGGAATACAGCGCGCACGTTACCCGCGTGACCAGGGCGGCGATGATCGAGGTCTTGAGCCATGACTATGTCAGGACCGCACGCGCAAAGGGACTGAACGAGCGCACCGTCGTTTGGCGCCATTCGGTGCGGAACGCAATGATTCCGAGCACGACGGTTCTCGGATTGCAACTAGGGACACTCCTTGGCGGGACGCTGATCCTGGAGATGATTTTCGGCCTGCCCGGCCTGGGTCGCGGAGTCATCCAGGCCGCCGTGGAGCGCGACTATCCGGTGGTGCTGAGCCTCTCCGTGCTCGTGATGCTGACGATGATGGTCGCCAACCTCTTGCTCGACCTGTTGAGCACCTGGCTCGATCCGAGATTGAGGGTGCCGCAGGGATGAACCGACATGTCTCTTGGCGGTTCGTTGACGTGGCGCGTCGGAGCCCGATGGGGGTGATCGGCGCCTTGGTTCTCATCGTAATCGCGATCGCAGCTTCATTCCCCGACCTGTTGACGTCCGTTGGGCCGTTGGACCAGGACGTGCCGAACCGACTTCGCGGCCCTGGTACCTCGTTCCTGTTCGGGACTGACGGGTCCGGGAGGGACGTGTTCAGCAGGATCGTTCACGGTGCTCGGGTGTCGCTGTACGTTGGAGTCGCGGCAGTTGTGGTCTCCGTGGTCGCTGGCACCGGTCTCGGAATCACGTCGGCGGCCATCGGTGGAAAGATGGACCTCATCCTCCAACGGTTCGTGGACGCGATACTGGGGATCCCGTTCTTGTTGCTGGCGGTGGTGGTGGTGGTCTCGTTGGGTTCGAGCGTCAACACCGTCGTGATTGCCCTCGCATTTGCATACACGCCCCAGGTCGCGCGGTTGGCCAGGGCGACCGCGATGTCGATAATGGCCGAACCGTATGTACTAGCGGCCCGGCTGGAAGGGGCAAGTATCCGCCGCATTATAGTGTGGCACTTATTGCCAAATACCTACTCACCGGTCCTCGCCCAAGCGACCGGGTTCTTCGGATCGGCACTTGTTGCGGAGGCGATTCTGAGCTTCCTCGGCCTCGGTGTGCCACCCCCAGACCCATCCTGGGGCCGAATGATTCAGGAGGGGTCCCGTCTGTACCTGGAGGTCGCGCCATGGCTCACCATCATCCCGGGCCTGGTCCTTACGGTGACGGTCCTGACGTTCCTGTTCGTCGCGGATGCCGTGCGTGACCTCTTGGACCCTCGGGAAGCGAGGAGCTACCGCGGTGAGCCCACCCTGTAGAATCATCGGCGCGCCGGACGAACAAAGTTGACCAAACGAGTGAAAGAAACGACTGCGGAATGAGTGCTGCGAATGACGTCGAGCGACCCTGGGGTCGCTACCGCGTCCTGGATGAAGGACCAGGTTTCCTGGTGAAACGGCTCACCATCAACCCCGGAGCGGCGATTTCGTCTCAATCCCACCACCATCGGTCGGAACACTGGATCGTCGCCGTGGGCACGGCGTTGGTTACCGTCAATGGCACCGTCGAAAGGCTCGGCCCCGGGGACACGTCGGACGTTGCGGTCGGAGCCATTCACCGTATCCAGAACGAGACGGAAGATGTCGTTGAGGTGATTGAGGTCATGCACGGAGATCACCTCGCGGAGGACGACATCACCCGGTACGACGACATGTACGGGCGGGCCTGAGCCCGCCCGTTTGCGACCTTGCTGTCGTTGGGGTCTAGGTCGTCGCCACCGCTACGGCCTCGTATGGTGACTCGGCTTCGTGATCGAATTCCAGACCGTCTTCGCCGACCTCGACCTTGACCGATTTCCCTTCGTTGATGCGACCAGCAAGGACTTCGCGGGCCAGGTTGTTCTCCAGGTGACGCTGGATTGCGCGGCGAAGCGGTCGTGCCCCGAATGTCGGGTCGAAACCGATGTTGGCGAGCCAATTCCGAGCCTCGTCGGTCAGCGAAATCGTAATTCGACGACCTTGCAGGCGTTCCTGTACCTCGGCCACCATCAGGTCCACGATCTTGCGGATCTGCTCCTTGCTTAACGGCTCGAACACGATGATCTCGTCGATCCGGTTCATGAACTCTGGCCTGAACGCCTTCTTGAGAGCCTGGTCGATGGACCGTTGGAGATCCTGCACTTGATCACGTTCCCGTGAAACCTCCCGGTTCAGCCCGATCGGTTCGTGTTGCATGATCTCCGTACCCAGGTTGCTGGTCATGATGATCACCGTGTTGCGGAAGTCGACCGTCCGTCCCTGACCGTCTGTCAGGCGCCCATCTTCCAGGATCTGGAGAAGCATGTTGAATGTGTCCGGGTGCGCCTTCTCGATCTCATCGAAGAGCACGACACGGTATGGGCGGCGGCGCACCAACTCTGTCAACTGACCACCCTCATCGTAGCCGATGTATCCGGGGGGCGCTCCGACGAGCCGGGAGACCTCGTGCCGCTCCTGGTACTCGGACATGTCTAGGCGCACCAGTGCATCGTCGTCATCGAACATGAATTCGGCGAGCGCTTTGGCGACCTCCGTCTTCCCGACTCCCGTGGGGCCGAGGAAGATGAAGCTGCCGATCGGGCGGTGTGGGTCCGAGAGCCCGGCGCGAGCCCGTCTGATCGCGTCCGATAGTGCCGTCACCGCCTTTTCCTGGCCGATGACCCGCTCATGAAGTTCGTCCTCCATCCGAATCAGGCGGCCCGTCTCCTCCTCGAGCATTCGGGTCACCGGGATCCCAGTCCACTCTGAGATCAGACGAGCGATATCCTCGCTTTCGACGGTATCGCGAATCTCCTTGTCCTTGCGCCACTCCGCAAACTCGTTCTCGTAGGACTCCTCGATCCGGACCCGTTCCTGGCGTTGCCCCATGGCTTTCTCGTGATCGGCCCGCTGGGATGCAGCCTCTTCCTCGTGCTGCAACCGACGGATCCGCTCGACCATCTCCTTCAACTCCGGCGGGAAGGATTCAGCGTCTATCCGTAGCCGTGATGCGGCCTCGTCGAGCAGGTCAATTGCCTTGTCGGGGAGATGGCGGTCCGTGATATACCGCGCGCTCAGACGCGCCGACGCTTCGAGTGCCTCATCAGTGATGCGGACTTTGTGATGAGCCTCGTACTTGGGGCCCACTCCATGCAGGATCACGATTGTGTCCTCGACGCTCGGCTCTTCGACATAAACTGGCTGGAATCGCCTAGTGAGTGCCGTGTCCTTTTCGATGTGCCTTCGATATTCATCGAGCGTCGTGGCACCTACGGCCTGTAGCTCGCCCCTGGCCAATGCAGGTTTGAGCATGTTTGATGCGTCGATGGCGCCCTCAGCGCCGCCCGCTCCGACGACCGTGTGAAGCTCGTCGATGAAGAGGATTACCTCGCCCTTAGCGCGCTTCACCTCATCAAGAACGGCCTTCAGTCGCTCCTCGAATTCGCCGCGGAACTTGGACCCGGCGACCAGCGCCCCCATGTCGAGTGCCATCACTCGATGGTCCTGGAGCGATTCTGGAACATCGCCGGAGACGATTCGCTGCGCGAGCCCCTCGGCGATTGCTGTCTTGCCAACGCCGGATTCACCAATGATCACCGGGTTGTTCTTCGTCCGGCGGGTAAGGATCTGCATCACCCGCCGAATCTCGGCCTGGCGTCCGATGACCGGGTCGAGCTTGCCGTTCCGGGCGAGTTCGCTCAGGTCGATGCTGTACTTCTGCAGCACCTGGTACTTCTCCTCAGGGCGCGGGTCATCGACTCGCGCCCCGCCCCGGACCTCCTGCAGCGCGGCGTACAACCGCTCCTGCGTGACTCTCGAGTCTGCGAAGATCTTCGCTATGTCGCCCTGGTGCTCCAATGACATGGCGATGAGCAGGTGCTCGACACCGATGAAATCATCTTTCAGGCGTTGGGCTTCGTTATCGGCAGCCTGGAACATCTGTTGAAGCCTGGGCGTGATGTAGACCTGTGTGCCGGAAGAGGCCATCTTTGGGCTGCGGCCGAGGGCCTCCTTTACCTGAGCGAGGACCGCCGTCGGGTCAACGCCGGCCGCTTCAAGCACCTTGCGTGCAAGGCCGTCCCCTGGCTGGAGCAAGGCGTAGAGCACATGCTCCACGTCCCACTGGCTGTGGCGCATCTCCTGGACCGCTTGCTGCGACGTGGCCAGCGCTTCCTGTGCCTTTTCGGTGAATCGATCTGGCTTCAGCATCCCTATCCCACCTATCCCTGTGATTCTTTCTCTCTGACTCTGGAACCGTCCGGTTGTGCGAACGTTGTCTTTGCCGGGAGACTTCGCTGACAGGTCAGTTCGGCGACCTTCGCCTCGAGTGCGAGGATCGCGTTCTCCATGTGGGCCATTTGTTCTCCCATCCGGATGATCACTTCGACTCCGGCGAGATTCACGCCTAGCTCATCGACCAGCGACTTGATTCGGCGAATGTGCTCGACGTCACCGTTGCTGTAATAACGGACGTTCCCAGCGGAACGCTGCGGGCTGACCAGCCCGCTCCGTTCGTAGTAACGAAGGGTCTGGACGTGTAGCCCGACGAGCCTTGCGGCAACGCGGATCGAGTAGAGCGGCTCATCGTGGCGCGCCGTCATCAGCTTCCCTCCGGGTCTTCGGTGGCCTCGGTCGTGCCTTCCGGCTCATCTATTCCCGTAGCCCTCGCGGCTCGTAGTTCTTCGATGAGCTCGCGTTCGCGATCCGACAACCCGGTCGGAAGCTCAACCCGGATGTTGACGTACAGGTCGCCGAAGTCGGATGGGCTGCTGTGGGCCGTTCCCGACCGAGGCATACCCTGCCCAGAAAGCCGCATTCCCTGCCCGTTCTGTGTCTCCGGCGGCAAACGGAGCGCCAACGAGCGTCCGCGCAGCGTCGGCACCTGGACCTCGCCGCCGAGCAGGGCGTCCAGCATCGGCACTCCGACTTCGACGATGAGGTCGTTTCCGGAGCGTTTGAAAGATGGATGTAAGCGCACGGAAACGTTGAGGAACAGGTCACCGGCAGGCCGGCCCCTCGCGCCACCCGGTGATCCCGCGCCGGCGACCCGCACTCGTGATCCGGTGTCGACACCTGCCGGGATGTTTACCTCGAGCCGCCGCGTCCTACCCGGTCCGGCGACGGTTACGGTCCTGATCGTCCCCTCGTACGCTTCTTCGAGTGAGACGTCCACTGCGGCCTCAATGTTCGCGGGTTCTGTGGGTCCACGTCTTCTTTGCCCGCCTCCGAACGCACCGAACGGGTGCCCGCTGCCACGTTGCTGCCCGCCACCGAAAAACTGGCCGAGGGTCTCGTTCAGGTTGCCGCCGAACCCGCCGCTCATTCTTCCCGGCGAGAATCCGAAACCGCCGCGCTGATGGCGCATCTCGTCGATCTGGTCCGCGTAACGCCACTGGTCGCCGAAGCGGTCATACTTTCCGCGGGCCTCCGGGTCCGAAATCACCTCGAACGCTTCATTGATTTCTTTGAACCGCTCCTCCGCCTCGTGGTTGCCGGGGTTCACATCCGGGTGGTACTGGCGCGCCAACCGTCTGAACGCCCGCTTGATCTCCCGATCCGAAGCAGATCGAGGGACGCCGAGAATGGAGTAATAGTCCTTCCCTTGCATATCTACGGAGTAGGATAATTGTTGATAACAGCGTTGTCAATGATTGCTGCTAGCCGCAGTAGCCCGTTTCCACCGGAAACGGGCTACTGCGGCGGCGCTAGACTTGCCGTAGGGATGTGCGTAGCGCGACCCGATTCCAGATATGACACCCAAGGTCTACACGAAATATGGTGACGAGGGCGAAACCGGACTCCTATATGGAGGACGCGTTTCGAAGAATGATCCTCGCACCGAGGCTTACGGGATAGTCGATGAGGCCGTTTCGGCCATCGGCCTCGGGCGGGCCCATTCAAGCGACAAACGCGTGTGCGAAGTCGCACTCAAACTCCAAAAAGAGTTGTTCACGGTCGGCGCCGAACTCGCAACGGACGCGAGCAAGTTCGACACGTTCTCGAAGCACTTCGCACCCGTAACCGCCGGGATGATCGAAGACCTTGAAATCACGATCGACGATCTCGGCGAAACGGTGGAATTACCACCGGCTTTCATTATTCCGGGTGCCTCCCCCGCCTCTGCCGCCTTCGACCTGGCCAGATCGACGCTCAGGACAGCCGAACGTCGCGTCGTGGGCCTCCGTGAGACCGGGCAGATGCGCGAAGCGTCAGAGGTGCTTCGGTATTTGAACCGCGCCGCCGACCTCCTGTTCATGCTCGCTCGCTACCAGGATCGGGACCTTCCTGCCGAACTCCTGACTGGAGACGCGTAGTGATCGGGCGTCGTGTGAGGCGCCTCATTTTTCCGGCCGATCAGACAAGCTGGCACGGGTTCGCTGAGTCGGTTTCAGACGGAGGGTTCCCAGCTCTGACGTTCGACTTTCGGGACTACGGAAGGTCCGATAATCCGCGCGAGATAGAGTTGAGCGACAGAGATGTCGAGGCAGTGAGCGATTTCTTGGTTGATCGAGGCGAGGAACGAACCATCCTGATTGGAGCGAGTATGGCCGGAACCGCGGCACTGATCGTCGGGACCCGGCGCCTGGAAACGGCGGACGTCGCTGCTGCGTCGGCTCCACCCGTGTTCATGGACCTCGACTCGACGGATGCGATTCGGTCGTTGACGGTTCCTGTTCGGACGGAACTCCTGGAATCCATACGAGAAACAGGTCAGGTTCCCTCGTGACGACATTCAAGCTCGCCGTGATCGATTATGGCGCGGGAAACCTGCGCTCGGTGGCCAAGGCGATTGAAAGCCTCGGTCACAAGGCAATCGTGACGTCTAATCCGCGTGATCTCAGCACGGTCGACGGAACCGTGTTCCCGGGGCAGGGGATTGCCGGCCCAGCGATGGACCGACTGAAGGCCGCGGGCATGGATATCGCGTTGAAAGAAACCGTCACCGCGGGCCGACCGTTCTTTGGGGTGTGCCTGGGACTTCAGGTGATGTTCGACTGGTCGGACGAAGGCGATACGACGTGCCTCGGGATTCTCTCCGGCCGCTCGATCCGGTTCACTGAAGGATTGAAGGTTCCACACATGGGGTGGAACGCGGTCCGATTCGTGCGAGATCACCCGGTGTTTGAAGGCGTCGAAGACGGCACGCAGTTTTACTTCGTCCACAGTTACTACGGGGTGCCGGACGATGCCGGACTCACGATTGGCGAGACCGAGTATGGGACGACGTTCGCGAGTGCGGTGGCCACCGAGAACCTGGTCGCGACACAGTTCCACCCAGAGAAGAGTGGCATGACTGGCGTCCGCTTATACGACAATTTCTTCCGCCACGCCTTGGGCGGGTAGAGCCCTCGTGACGCTTGAAGTCATTCCCGCGATCGACCTTCGCGGCGGCAAGGTGGTCAGGTTCTACCAGGGCGACTACGACCGCGAGACTGTGTTCGACGAAGATCCCGTTAGAGTCGCCCAGCGATGGGAGTCGGAAGGGGCGGGTTGGATTCACGTCGTCGACCTCGACGGTGCCCGCGTCGGAGCGCCGATGCAGGCGGAGATCGTGCGGAGGATCGTAGGGGCGGTTTCGACCCCGGTCCAGGTTGGCGGGGGGATCCGAACGCTGGAGGATGCCCAGAGCTTGCTTGATATCGGAGTCGATCGGGTCGTCCTCGGAACGGTCGCGGTCGAGGATCCGGTGATCGTTGCCGGGGCGTGCGAACGATTCGGGACCGAACACATCATCGTTGGCATTGACGCCCGCGATGGCCGCGTGGCGCTGCGAGGGTGGAAGACGTCCTCCAATCGAGTTGCGACCGAGGTTGCGCTCGGGCTGGCCGCTCGCGGCGCTGTGCGGTTCGTGCACACGGATATCGCTCGGGACGGCACTCTCGAAGGTCCCAACCTGGTAGCGATGCGAACCTTCGCCAAGACCCTGCGTGATTCCGCCGTGATCGCATCCGGAGGCGTATCGACTGTCGAGGACGTCCGCGCCCTGGTAGGCACCGGCGTCGAGGGCGTTATCGTCGGCCGTGCACTGTACACCGGCGACTTGACCCTCCCAGAAGCGATCGAGGTGGCTGCCTCCGCCTGAATGCGGCTAGTCGGTGATTCCGAATGCCCGCGCCAGGAGCAGCAGGCCGACGATCCCCAGGACGACCGCCATCAACCGCAGCAGGGCACGGAGGCTGAGCGAGCCGGTAAGACGAGTTCCGATTACCGTGCCGACCATGGCGAGAGAACCCATTACAGCGAGCATCGGGTAATCCACCGAGCCGGTCGTTGCGTGGCCTACCCACCCGGCGACGCCTAGAAAGGTTCCGACCACAAGGTTCGTGCCGGCGGCGACGCGAGGGTCAAGGCGCAGGATCTGGATCAACATCGGCAACCGCAACGTACCGAGAATGAGCCCAACGGCCCCTCCAACGAACCCGATCGTCAGTCCGACGAGCCCCTCTAATGCCATTCTCGTTCGCGTGAACGTTGGCCCGGGTTGACCTGCCGTCCCGGCCCCTCTGGCCGCCGGCGTAGCCCCGATCCGTTTCGCTCTTTGGACCAACTCCACGCTCTGCCAGAGGACGAACCCACCCGCGAGCCCGATCAAAAGATTTTCCGGCGCTACGTTCGCCGAAAATCCGCCCACGACGCCCCCGAAGATCGCCGGCCCGCCCTGCACAAGGACGGCGCGCCATTCGACACGCTGGGCTCGTAAGTGGCCGATCGAACCGGTTCCAGACGATAGGGTACTGACGAGGATATTGGTGCCGCCCGCGGCGGCGGCCGGCATTCCCGCTAGTAGCATGAATGGCAAGCGGATCGTGCCCAGCGCCAGCCCCA
>JASLZO010000229.1 GCA_030754805.1 Dehalococcoidia bacterium | reverse complement strand
TACGGGAAGAAGAAGTCCTCGTAGTGCCTAGAGGCGACGGCAGCCGACGCATCGCATTGGGTGATCGACACCGTGCCCGGTGCATACATATTGAACCGGCTCACACGTCCCCCTGCCGTCGCTGGGACGGCGGCGTCGAGGGCGTCTGCCACCATTATGAACACCTCGGTGGAGAGTTCGGCTAACTTTCTTATTTCCGTCGGCCGGTCGAAAAGGCCGAAGCTAAGGGACTCGTAGCCGATCAGCGCCGCCACGAGATCGATTGAACCCCGCATGAGCGGATGGCTGACGTAATATCTACAGTTCGCGTTATCGGCGAGGGTAAAAGCATACTCGACGAGCAGGTCCATCCACCCGTTGTCGCGCGGTCCCGGTATCTTATCGATTTCTTGAGGTCCGTTAAGGTACGGCTCGGAATAGATGCTGCCAGCGTCCACGTGGGCCGCGACGGGACACCCCATGATGGCCTCCAGCCAGCACATTCTCGACCAGGGAGGACGTACGATGAAAACGTCCTCGTTGATGCCGCCCTCCTGGTCTGGCTGAAGCCTCGGTCTCGGCGGGCTCTCCTCGATGTCCAATATGTCGTCAACAGAGAGCATCTCGGGAGTCAGGTAGACTTTGCCTTCCGCCAGTGTGCCGTCTGACAACGGTAGACGCAACGGCTTCAGGGGCGAGTACCTTGAAACCGAGACGAACGGCCCGGCCGTCCGGTCCCAGAAGCCCCGGTGCCGTTCAAGCGTGGTCTCGAGGTTCACTCCGGTCTCAGGCGCAGCTGAAGCATCCATATTGGTCGTCTAGCTGGAGCCGAACTCGTGGCATGCCTCCTCGAAGATCAGCAGATTTTCCCACGGAGTCCTTATCGACGTGTTGCACCCACTGGAGAAGAAGAACCGGTCGAAGGGCCGCATCCCGTCGAACAGGTCGCGGACGTATGCGCGGATGCCGCGCTCGGGGTCGTCGGTGATCTCCTGTTCGTGGGCTGTCATCCCGCCGTTTACGATGAACCCGTCATGGATGTTCTTGGCCTCGTCCAGTGGAAGGTCGCCTAGTGGCGGGTGCGGGATGCCCTCCATGCCGTCCAGACCCGCCTCGGCGATCAGCTCTCTCAGCGACCATAGCCTGCCGCAGGCGTGGCTGAATAAAAGCTTGTCTGCGCCGTGGAGAATGTCTGCGATCTCTTGATGGAACTCGATCTCGTACGTGCGGAACAGCGGAGGAGAGTAGAAAAGGCTGTCGAGGTTGTCACCGAGGCTGAACGCCAGGGCATCACACTGTGCGGCCTGTTGGGCCATGTCGACCACGTTAGCCGTATGGATCTCAAACAGATCTCGACACTCCTTCTCGTAGTCGACGAGGAACAGGGTTCCATCGACCTGACCGCCCCAGATGTGGAGCAGCTTGATCGGGCTCTGTGCCATCGGCACGAACGCGACTCCTTGATCGCCCAGCCGCTCTTCGACCTGCCGGTACTTTTCCGGGTCGAAGGCGTAAGACGTGTTCTCGACGATGTATCGCAGCGCGGGGTAGTCGCGCTCGAAGTCCTTGACGAAGTGTTCTTCTTCAAAGGTCGTGAAGCTGGCCGACGTGAAGCGCGCCCGGTTCCGGAGGGTGCCGAGTGGGGTGACAACCTCGGTGACGACCCAGACGTTGGGGGGGTGAGGCTCCTCGTGACCGAACGGCGTGGACGCGGGCGGTTTGACCTCGGCCCGTGGGCCACCGTCCATCGGTACGTAGTATCGGTGCATCTCGACGCCAGGAATGGACTGAGCGAAAAACGGCCCCAGCCTGCGCGAGAAGATGTCAGTCTCCATGCGGAGCATCGCGTCAAGTTCGTCCTCGCACCCTTCGAGCTCGGGCGGAAGCGTCCCCGAGTGCTTGTGGTAGGAGAACCACTGGCCGATGTTGGGCGCGAAGGGCACGCGGTCCGGCACGCCGCCTTTGAGAACCGTCAGCACTCGCTCTTTGCTGTTCATATTGGCACCTCTCTCCAATGGAGAAAGCCGTCAGTCGCCGACCAGTTCCTTGGCCACCTCGACCGCCGTGGCTGCATCCTCGGCGAAGCCGTCCGCGCCGACGCTAGTGGCGTACGCGGCCGTCACGGGTGCGCCGCCGATCATGATCTTAATTCGGGCGCGGATTTCGGCCTCGTTGAGCGCGCCTATGGTCTCACCGATCATAGGCATCGTCGTGGTGAGGAGCGCAGAAAGACCGAGTAGATTAGCGCCACGCTCCTCGACGGCGGTTACGAACGTCTCAGGCGCAACGTCCGTGCCGAGGTCGACCACGTCGAACCCCGCCCCTTCGAGCATCATGCTGACGAGGTTCTTGCCTATGTCGTGGAGGTCGCCCTGCACTGTGCCAACGATTACAGTACCTTTGGACGAGCCCCCGGCCTCCGCGATCAGCGGCTTGACCAGCGACATGGCCGCCTTCATCGCCCGGGCCGACACCAGCATGTCAGGCATGTAGTATTCTTCGTTCTTAAACTTCTCGCCCACAACGTCCATGGCCGGGATGAGCCCCTCGTTGACGATCACTGCGGGGTCCATGCCCTCGGCGAGGGCGTCCTTCGTCCACTGCTCCGATCCCTTCGCGTTCCCCTCAATCACGTACTCCTGAACTTCGGTCAGTTCCATGTTCCGCTCCTTGTTATC
>JASLZO010000228.1 GCA_030754805.1 Dehalococcoidia bacterium | reverse complement strand
CGGGGGAGAACGCGACAGTGAATCAGGAGAAGACGTTGAGGCAGGAGAACTGTGCCCTCTTGACACTAGACAGCCATATCAACGTCTTGCGGCGGAGGCATGGGCCACGGTATCTCGACCTGTGCGGGTGATGGGGACCGGGCTGAGGCCTGCTAGGATCGCGTCACGTCCAGATACGGCTCTCCGGCTTCTACGACCTCACCGACGATCGCTGCGGCCTCCACGCCGGCATTCCGGAGCGCCTCAACGTATCCCACGGCTTCATCGGAACCGATCGAGACAAGTAGCCCGCCCGAGGTCTGGGGGTCATACAACAGCTGCTCCTCGGTGGCAGAGATGTCTCCAGCCACTCGAATAGACCCGGCGACGTGGCGTCGGTTCTCCGACGTGATGATCGTGTTCACGCCACGCTCGATGAAAGTGAAGACTTCGTGGTAGACGGGAATCTTGTCAAACCACAAGCAGATCGCCACCGCAGACCTGCCCGCCAGCTCGCTGGCGTGTCCCGCAAGTCCGAACCCAGTGATGTCGGTCGCCGCTCGCGCTTCCCTCGAGAGTGCCATGCGGCCTGCAATGTCGTTCAGGGCGGCCATGTTGCGTACGAGCATGTGTGTGCCATCCTCATCCAGCCAGCCGCTACGATATGCGCCGATCAGCACACCCGTCCCGATCGGCTTGGTGAGAACCAGGAGGTCGCCGGGGCGCGCGCCCGAGTTCGAGAGATAGGCTCTTGGATCGCAGGTCCCCGTGACTGACAGACCGAACTTCAATGCCGGGTCGTTCAGCGTGTGCCCTCCGAGGATGACGGCGCCCGCCTCCCGAACCTTGTCGTGCGCACCGTGAAGAATGGCTCGGAGCGTTCCCAACGGAACGTCATCGGGTGGAAACGCGGCCACGTTGAGCGCGGTCAGTGGCACGGCGCCCATCGCGTAGATGTCGCTCAGGGCGTTCGACGCTGCCACCTGCCCGAATTGATAGGGGTCGTCGACGACCGGTGTGATCAAGTCAACGGTCTGGACCAGCGCGAGGCCTTCGTGGAGAGCGAACACACCGGCATCGTCACCAGTCTCGGCGCCAGCCAAGATGCGTGGATCCTGCACACCCTGGAATCCACGCAAGAGCTCTTGGAGGTCTCCCGGACCTCGTTTCGCGGCTCAGCCTCCGGAACTCGCCGCCCGTGTGAGTCTGTATGCCGCCTCTGTGCTTCGCGTGGACGCGGTCACATGGGGTGCCCGATCTGGCGTACCTTGCGGACAAACGACACGAGATACATGGCCAAGGCCCAGGCTGCGAGCACGGAGGCGATCCCCGTTCCCAGGTCGCCAACCGACCCGACCGGCGACCAGTAGACGGCGAACGCCCAGGCACCGAAGGCGAAGCCGAGCACGACCGACAGGCCGACGAACAGGATGTGGAAGCTAGTGAGACGCATCTGTCACCCCTGTTTACGTTGGCACACCACTCACGGGCGACCTATGACTACGGTCATGGGTCATAGGCAGCACTCGAGCTTCGCCCCTCACCCTCGCACACAAGGGGGCGTTGACATTCCTGTTGGCGGGTTGGGGCACGGCCTAGTGGCCGGGCGCTGGGTCTTCCCGATGCGGGTGTGGCGTGACGGCTTGAGCCAGGAGCTCCAGCCGCTCGGCGTCGCTCACGACGAAGCCCCCGTCGCTCGCGTAAATGAAACGACGTTTGTCCCAACGGCTCATGAGCCGGATGCACGTCTCGATTGTGGTGCCGACCGCGTCGGCCAACTCCTGACGCGATAGGCGGATGGGAACGAACGTGGTACTGCCCTGCACGCGCCCGGCGGTTCGGGCGAGTCTGAGAAAGAGTTGCGCGAGTCGAACCTCCACCGTCCCGCGGCTCAACTCGGTGATCCGCGTGAACGACGCATCCAGACTCTCACACAGCTCACGGTATAGGCGTAGCGCGACGGTCGGTTGCTCCTCGAAGAGCGCCACCAGCTCCCGTTTGGGAACCACGATGCACGTCGTATCTTCGAGAGCCACGGCCGTGGCGAGAAACGACCGTCCGTTGTCTAGCCCGTCCGGGTTCAGCGGACAGATCCCGGCGGCGATCCCGACGATGCTGTCATTGCCTTGGAGCGAGGTCTTGACGAGCTTCACGCTCCCGCTGGTCGTGGTGAAGAACAACTCCGACGTCGCCCCTTCCTCGAAGATCCGTTCACCACGCTCGTACCGACGAGTCTTCGCAACGACAGGGCTCGAACGCGTGTAGTCCGGGAGCAGCCGTGTCAGTTTCCGTGGCGGCCCCGCCGACGCCGGGATCGCCGAGGCCTCCCAGCGGCAGCAGTGCTCGCATTCCTCCCGCAGGAAGAGCATGGTATCGGTCGCTCGATCCCGCAGGTCACAGGTCCAGACGACATCGGGAGAACCGACGGACGGAGTCGATCGGAACGCTCCGGCAATACCGGCCCATTTGCAGGTCCACGGTCCACGGTTGAACTCAGGTTGCCCCATGTCAGCCCTCGTCGTTGTCTGTCGCTCGACTCCCACCCACGGACCTGTGGTCGAATGCGCCGGGCTTTATAGTGTGGAGTGCAGCAACCTCTGTGCCATGCCCCTGAGCCCAATGATGCCAGCGTGCGGGTTCAGAGCCCCCCCGTGAATGCTATGAGATCCATCAGGTCCGG
>JASLZO010000227.1 GCA_030754805.1 Dehalococcoidia bacterium | reverse complement strand
TCGTCGGGGCGAATGAACAACTCCCGGTTGAGCAGACGCTCCGTCCCATCCTGTTGTAGCAGCTTCGCCTCGAGTTGGACAATCTCGTCTGCTTCTTCCGCGTCTTCAGAGCGCATCAATACGGGAAGCTGCCAGGTGACACTCTCGAGACCCTTGAACAACGAAATGGGCGAGGCGAAACAGACTCGCCGGCCCGAAGGCAGTGAGAGGGTTCCCGTGTCGGCGAAGCCGTGGGCATCGGTGAAATGATGGATCATGAACCAGGCTCCACCCGCTGCTTTTCCTCGCACCTGAAGCGTCGCCGGTTTCTGCGGTTCGAGGGCCGTACGCGGCATCCGCAGGCGCATGAGACCGTGCACCTGGAAACGGGGATTGCCGAGCCTCGGTTCGAATTCGAGTTCGACATCGCCCGCCGACCATCTCTTGGGTCGATCGAATCCTCCGGAGGAGAATTCCAGAATCGGTTGGTCGTTCAGCGACAGTTCATGGGGGGCTTCCGACGCGTCCAGTGTCGAAGACCAGACGAAGACGATGGTGTCTTGCGAAACCACCTCGGGAACAGGAGCCGTCTCCCAGACGACACGCTGTTCGCCATCCCGTGCGTATTCCCAGGAACTGGGCCCGTTGATGCCCCGCCCCGTTGCGTAGTCCCCCTGGTTACTCGCGCTGAGGGCGCGGGCAAAGCCTTCGATATAGAGCGCTTCGGACATTATTTGCCCGGCAGTCCCGAGAATGCAAACCGAACACAGAACGATCCATCTAGAAGTCATCTGAAACCCTTTTGTGATTGCTCGGAATATATGTGCACGTGGACACTCTCACGTCGTCGCGCCGACCTCGCAGGGCGCATGAGCGAAGGGCAGGCTCGACGAGCATTAGGGCCTAAAGGCGGACGCCAGGGACGGCGTCCGCTGATCGTCACCGCAGGATGCGGTGTTCGATCAGCCCGCGAAACGAGCCGCGGGCCGTAGCGTAGCGCCCGGAGGTGTCGGCGCGACGATGTGAAGACAATCCATCCTGCACACGCCGCCCCTTAGCCCCAAACCTCGTCCGCAACGCGCACGACGAGTTCCAGCTTCTGCCGCTGCTCTTCGTAACTCAACCGGTTTCCCCGCAGCGAACTGGCGAAGCCGCACTGCGGACCCACAGCCAGCTGATCCAACGAGACGAAATCGCTCGCCTCGAGCACCCGTTGTACGAGTTCGGGTTGGGACTCCAGGTGCCCCGTCTTCGTCGTCACGACACCAAGCACCACCTGGCAATCGTCGCTCAAATGTCGTAGCGGCTCGAAACTGCCGGATCGCGGATCGTCGTATTCCATCAGGAAACGATTCACGCGCAGGCGAGGCAGCAGGCGCGTGGCGAGCATTTCGTAATCGCCCTCGGCCAGCCATCGACTCTCCTGATTTCCTCGGCATAGATGTACTGCGAAGGTGACCTGGTCACCGTGATCTGCGATGACGGCATTGTCGAGGTCGGCCCCCATGTCGAACCATCGATCCGCCGTCCAACCTCTCGACTCGTAGAAGGCCCGCATCGACGGATCGCTGATCAGTGGATAGTGGGGCGCGTCGAGTTGGATATATGTCGCGCCGAGGTCAACGAGCCTGGCCACCTCTTCTCGAAGCAGGGCGACCACATCCGTCAGAAAGGAATCCAGCGTGGAATACGGACCCTCTTCGGACCAGAAGTTGGCCCACAAGCTTGGGCTCGACAGGCTGACCTTGGGAATGCGATCGGTGTGCGTCCGGAGATAGGTGAATTCATCCGCCGTAGGGAAGCTGCGCCGGCGAAGGGGGCCCGGTGATGCCGATGCCGGGAGGCCGCTGTACGCTCTGATCACCCACTGCTGAATCGCCGCGCCAGTCCCCCCATAGGAACGCGTCCAGGTCGAACGCCCCAAACCCTTCTACCGCCGCCGGCAACTGCGCCTGGAAAGAGAGGCGGCGCATCTCTCCGTCAGAGAGCACGGGTAGCCCGACACCCTCCTGCAGCGCGATCGCCTCGTCGACGGCGCGATCCTCCGCCGCTTTGAAGTCGGCCGATGACAGGTCGCCCGCCTCATGCTTCTGCCGCGCCGCCAACAACCAGTCGGGACGCAGGAGAGATCCCACGACATCAGCATGTATCGCCGGTTCGCTCATCGATGCCTGCTACTGAGCCTCTTGTTCTGGCGTGCTCAACCTGGCGCTCACTCGGTGAAGCCGAACCCGTAGAGATCGACGGTCCCCGTCATCTCGAACTCCAGGCGGATCTCTCGACCCGCGAGGGTTTCGATGGGTTTGCCGTCCCAGGATATTTCCTGCCGCACCCCGTCACCCGTGATGGGCCGACTCTCCTCGAAGCCGGGCACGTCTTTCCGTTCGAAGTCGGTCACCTTGACGCGTACTTGCCCCGACGACGCCTCGGCATTCACCCACAAGCGACCCGAGGGACAGATGAGGGTCTTGGTCACCACGAAGCCCCCACCCGGTGGCGACTGCAGTGACGCGAAACCCTCCTTGCGCATCGTCGCCAACCCGATGCCGGGTACGGGATCGATTTCGTGATGGCGACCGGAGGTGCCCCCATAGAAGATCCACCACTCGTCCCCGACTTCCACCCATCCCGAAGCGTGGACCATGCCTCCATCCCAACTGCCTTCCTCACCCACATCGATGAACCGGACACGATCT
>JASLZO010000226.1 GCA_030754805.1 Dehalococcoidia bacterium | reverse complement strand
AACACCGATCTCCAGGAACTCCTCACCGAGCGACGGATCGTCAACCTCCTCATCGCGGGGGTCACGACCGACGTCTGCTGCAGCACCACCGTCAGCGGGGCGAACGATCGAGGCTTCAACGCCATCGTCCTCGCGGACTGCATGGCCTCCTACAACCGGGCCCGCCATGCCTCGTCCCTGGAAATAATCAAGGCACAGGGCGGAATTTTTGGGTGGGTCACGCAATCAGCGAGGTTTCTCGAAGCTCTGTAGACGGATCGGCAACGCCGACGGACGACGGCAACAGGCTGACGGACGCGAGCGGACAATAGGCCAGAATTCGTATCTGCTACGGACGTTTGCGGACGGCCTCGGACGAGTGGAATCGACTTACGAAACCGCTGCTCCAACGGACACTACAGATGGCCCAAGCGGTGCACGACCCTCGATGAACTCAGCTTTAGTGTCTAACGGTCGGTCTAACAAACCGAAGATGAAGTGTTGTGATCGGTTAGGACGTTAGATAGGAATGATGGATAATCGTGCCTAGTGCATCTGTGCGTATTTGTATCTGGGAGGATGGCTTGGGACGGGCCACGACCGACTTTTAATCCCAAGGTCGAGGGTTCGACCCCCTCACGGCCCACGTCGTGTCTTTTCTTCCGCTGCCTAGTGCCCTCCATGCCGACACGGCCCTGCCTCTAATCTGCACAGATGACAATCAACCTACCTATGCTCGCCTGAGGACCCTATGGCCCAAGTTCGTTGGGATGACGAGGAACAAGCGTTCCGCAGATACGACCGCGCTCTGCAAGCCTGGAGGGCACTGAGATCTCGCCCTTCAGATGAGGCTGCTTCCGCTCGAGAGTACAGCGAGGCATGGAACGCGCTTGACGCTGCTCACGACGAATGGGCCACGACTGTTCGTACCCTACTCGCTGCAGATCGCTCGCGCTGACAGCTCATCGCACCGTACGAGAGATGCCTCCCGATCAGCCGGACGCCGTAGTGGCGAGGGGTTCGTGGCCGAGGAAGCCAAGCTCCTCGAAAGGCCAGTAAGCGAACCATGCTTTGCCGATGATCATGTCCTCGGTGATCGGTCCCCACGCCCGGGAGTCGAGGCTTACGGGCCGGTTGTCGCCGAGGGCGTAGTACTGGCCGGCACGCATCACCGTTGGTCCTGTGGTGGTACTGAGGTCGAGCTGAGAGATGTAGGGTTCATCCACGGCTTTCCGGTTGATGAAGAGCGAGCCACGCCGAATCTCCAATGTGTCCCCAGGCCCCGCGACGATGCGTTTTATGAAGTCATGAGTTGAGCCGTCGGGTCCGCGGAGAACAACGATCTCGCCCCGCCGGGGAGCATGGAAGGGATAGAGATCCCCACCACTCTCGAGGTCGATGAACGGTAGGAAACGGTCGACCGTTGAACGCGACACTGTTAAGTAGACGGCCTTGTTGACGAGCAGAAGTTCGTTGTTGTGGACGTTTGGCTCCATGCTCGGCCCTTCGACCTGGTAGCTCTGAATCATCGCCTGAACGATGAAGAAGAGGACCGCCGCCGCTATCACGGTTTCGATGACTTCGCGGAAGAACCGACGTTCCCGACGCTGTGGTTTGTCGCTCTGGCCCGCGGATGCGTCGAGCCCCACGGCGGCCCAGTAGCGGTTGTCGGGAAGGTCGGGTTCGACGTATGGGAGGTGTGACATTGGCGACGGGCTCATTATAGAAAGACGATAGGTCGGAAGGTTGAATCTCTGGAGGATGGTTGGCCGGGGATTCGCATGCGAAAGGACAACCTCGACGTCCTAACTCATGATTGAAGGCGACGTTTCCCCACATGAGGCCGCTCGAATGAATCCGGGGGTCCGGATCGCGAACATTAATTCACAGCAGGAGGAAGAACCATGATCGGAAAGAAGAAAGCACTATTCCTATCTATGGCAGGAATGGCTGCCATGGCGTTTGGTGCCGCGTGCACCAACGGAGACGATGACGAGGCGCATCCCGCCAACACGTCTGACGCGGCGGGTAGCAGCATCGGAGGTTCGAGTGCGTTGACGAGCTTGTCAGGCGCACAGTCGGTAACCGACGTGCTAGGCACACCCCAGTACGCGGCGGCGACATCGCGGTCTCTGTCCCAGGCATACGGCTCACAATCGGAAGGGATCTTCGTTTCGGGGACCGGCCGAGTGGCGGTGGACCCAGACCTCGCGATCCTTAAGCTCGGCATCGATGTCCAGGACGAATCGGTTTCTGCGGCTCACGCACGTGCGACCGCGGCAATGATCGCCGTTTCCGACGCCATGGAGGGTACGGGTGTCGAAGACCGAGACATCCAGACTCAGCGGTTCAACATCCAGCCCGTATACCGGTGGGAGGAAGTCATCAGTCGAACCGGTAAACGGACCAACGAGCAGGTACTCGACGGGTATCGGGTGACCAACTCGATTGCGGTGAAGGTGCGTGACCTGGACTCGGTAAGCACGGTGATCGATGACGCCACGGTTGCTGGTGGGGACGACATTCGAATCAATGGGATCAGCTTCACGATTGAAGACCCGACGGAGGCACGGATCCAGGCGAGGATCGAGGCGACCCAGGCGGCCCTGGCCCATGGGCAGCAGATCGGGGATGCGGCGGGGGTAGCATTAGGCAAGCCGATCTCCCTGAGCGAGTCGGGACTGTCCCAACCACAGTCGTC
>JASLZO010000225.1 GCA_030754805.1 Dehalococcoidia bacterium | reverse complement strand
CAGACAACGCTGCTATGAACATCTTGAACAAAGGACAACGACCATGGTGATGGCAAACACCGAACGCCTCACACGAGCACTCGACCATCTCCGAGACGGGCTCGGACCGAAGTGCGAGGAAACATGGCAGGGATTCTTCGGGGACGGCTGGATCGACCAGGTAAACAGCCGGCTACACCACCCGGATACGAACCCGTCGACCACCGATGTCGCCTTCCTGCTCAAAGGGATGAAGGTCACCTGGAACGACGTGTTTGGCCACGGGTTCCCACTGGCGATCCGATCGCTGGTGTTCGAACTGGCAGAGGTCCGTAACAGCTGGGCACACCAAGAGGCGTTTTCCACAGACGACACGTCGCGTGCGCTCGACTCCATGGAGCGGGTCCTCGAAGCGTTCGGTAACGCGGATCAACGCAAGGAGATCCGTGATCTTCGTCGCGACCTGATACGTCAGATGTTCGACGAAGAGTCACGCTCTGAACGTCGCAAGACCGCCTCCAAACCCACTGAGGGTGAACCCCAGGCTGGACTCACGCCTTGGCGCGAGATCATCTCTCCGCACGCTGACGTGGCTTCTGGTCGGTTCGACCAGGCCGAATTCGCCGCCGACCTGCACGAGGTCGCCAAAGGCACCGCCGATGAGGAGTACCAGGATCCGACGGCGTTCTTCGCACGTACATACCTGACCGAAGGGCTGAAGGACCTGCTGGTCGGTGCCGCTCAGCAACTTTCCGGTGATGGCAACATGCCGGTCATCGAACTACAGACCAACTTTGGTGGGGGCAAGACACACAGCATGATCGCGCTCTACCACCTGGCGTCAGGGCTCGACGCAACAGAGATGCCCGGCATTGGCGATGTCCTCGCTGAGGCCAAACTGGGACTCCCTAAAAAGGTAAATAGAGCGGTAATTGTCGGTCACGATGTCTCGGTCGCTACACCCCACCCGGTCGAGAAGGGCATCGATCTGCACACCCTCTGGGGGCACATCGCCTATCAACTCGGTGGCAAGGACGCTTACGAAATCGTTCGAAGCGACGACGAAAATGGCACTAACCCAGCCGCCGCTTTCAGGACCCTCTTCGAGCAGTACGGGCCTGCGGTCATCCTCATCGACGAGTGGGTCGCCTACGCACGCCAACTCCGCGATGGCGGGGAGGGAGATCTCCTTGCCGGTGGCGACTTCGACACACAGTTCACGTTCGCTCAGACACTTACCCAGGCCGCAGCAGGGGTGTCGAACGTCGTGGTGCTCGTCTCCATTCCCTCATCGGACATCGAGGTCGGAGGTGAGCGCGGCAAGACAGCGCTCGTGAGATTGAAGAATGTTGTGAGGCGTCTGGCCACGGAGTGGCAACCGGCATCGCCCGACGAGTCATTCGAGATAGTCAGGCGCCGGCTCTTCGACCCGATTTCCTCTGACCAGGCCAAGGTCCGTGACGGGGTCATCCGTGCGTTCTGTGAGATGTACCGGAACCAGCCGGGCGAGTTCCCGCCCGGAACGAGTGAAGCCGAGTACCGGCGACGGATGGAACTCTCGTATCCGATCCACCCTGAACTGTTCGACCGGCTGTTCATCGACTGGTCCACGCTCGACAAGTTCCAACGCACCCGTGGCGTACTGCGCCTCATGGCGTTGGCCATCTCGCAACTCTGGCAGCGTGGCGACCAGTCGCTGCTGATCATGCCGGGCAACCTACCCATGGATTCCAGTCCCCTCGTGGGAGAACTGACGAGTTACTTGGAACGAGGCTGGGATCCGGTCATCAAGTCCGATGTCGACGGCGAGAACGCACTCCCGTTGCGCATCGACAAGGAGAACAAGCATTTCGGTCGCATCTCGGCGACACGGCGAGCTGCCCGAACCGTCTACATGAGTTCCGCTCCTCGGCCCGACGGCTCGCGTGGCGTGGATTTGAAGTCAGTCGTGTTGGGTTGCGTTCAACCTGGTGAACCGGTTCCCCAGTTCGCCGACGCTCTCAAGCGGCTCTCCGGCCAAGCCACCCATCTTTATGTCGACGGTTCGCAGTACTGGTACTCGCTGCAACCCAACGTCACCCGGGTCGCAGCGGATCGTGCAGCATCGAACTACACCGACCGCGACGCCGATGATGAGGTAAAGGCCCGAGTCGCGACTCAAACCAACCGAGGCAACTTCTCGGCCATCCAGATATTCGCTGAGGGGCCCGGCGACGTACCCGACGACGACGGCGGGGTCAGGCTCGTGATCCTGGCTCCTGACGCCACACATTCAGCCAACGACGAAAACTCGCCAGCAATCAATCTCGCCACAGAGATCCTCTCCCAACGAGATGGCGGTCCGCGCCTCAACCGCAACCTGCTGGTGTTCACCGCAGCAGCAGCCAATCGGCTCACCGAGTTGCGGGCTGCGGCCCGTTCGCTCCTGGCGTGGAAGTCGATCGTCGACGACAACGTGGCCCTCGACCTCACCGCCCACCAGAAGAAGCAGGCCGACAGCAAGGTCACCGAGACAGCGCAACAAGTCGACAGCCTCATCGCCGAGACGTTCACCCAGGTCCTCACCCCGACTCAGGAACCCGGTACTGCCGACATCAAATGGCAGACCACCCGGGCCACAGCCAGCGGCGACATCGGCGCACGGGTGTCCAAGAAGCTCGCCACCGAAGAAAAGCTCATCGCCGCCTACGGCGGGGTCAGGGTCCGGATGGAC
>JASLZO010000224.1 GCA_030754805.1 Dehalococcoidia bacterium | reverse complement strand
GAGGTCGAGAGTCATCGACCTCTTGTTCGCGTTGAGGAACAGGAACAGGCCGCTCTTTTCGACGCCCGGCTCGTCGTGGAAGAAGGGGCCGTGGCGACGAGCGGGGTCGCCCGTCGGTGGCTCGATCTTGAGGATGTCGGCACCATAGTCGGCGAGCATCCGGGTGCAGAACGGGCCGGTCGTCATCACGCTCAGATCGAGCACACGAACGCCGTCCATGGGAAGGATCATGCATACAACCTGCGGCAGGATCGCCGAGATACAGCTATCTCTTTGGGCATGTAGCGCTTGAATAAGCCCTTCGCGGCGGTCATGGGTTTCGGCAATATCGGAATCGGTTCTCTGTGATGGGTGTCTCGTGCACGAGAGGTTAATCATCGTGACACAGCTCGTCGTCATTGTGTAGGTTGTGGGCCGATACGACAGAATTGAAGCTCCAACGACACGGCAACAGAGCACTCTCATTTGTTGATGGCCTCCTCCCGTACGAACCCCGTTCTCATCGCCGGCGCCGGCGCCGTTGGCCTAGCGGTTGCGCTTGGACTTGCTCGCCGTGGTATCGCTGTCGTCGTGCTCGAGGCCGAGTCGCGGCTGGTGGAGGAGTACCGAGCCTCAACATTTCATCCGCCGACGATCGAGATGCTCGACGGTCTGGGCGAGGGCGCACCCCTCAGGGCGAAGGGTCTCGTCGCCGACAAGTTCCAGTTCCGGGACCGCCAAACCGGACTAATCTCCGAGTTCGACATGGAGGTCCTGGCGGATGACACGCGATACCCCTATCGCCTTCAGATCGAGCAATTCGCGCTTGTTCAGCTCCTCTATGACGACCTCGTGAAGCTGCCGAATGCCCAGGTCCATTTTCGAAACCGGGTCACCGGTGTAAACCAAACGGCCGACGGCGTGGTGGTGACGGTTGAAACTCCAGACGGACCGGCCGAGTTCGAGGGTTGTTACTCGATCGGAGCGGACGGTGGCCGCAGCGAGGTGCGCCATTCGCTCGGGATCGAGTTCGAGGGGATGATCTACCCCGAGCGCTACCTCGTGACGTTCACGACCTTCGATTTCTGGAAGGTGATGCCGGACCTCGCGCACGTCAACTACGTATCTGACCCTGAGGAGTGGTTCGTATTGCTGCGGTCTCCCGGCCTATGGCGGGTCCTGTTCCCCACGAATCCGGACGAAACCGTTTTCGATGAAGACCCAGACACCGCGACCATGGACGGCCTCGCCCAGGAACGGTACCAGCGTGTCTGGGCGACCGCCGAGCCGTACCCGATCACGCACCGAAACGTCTATCGGGTTCACCAGCGGGTGGCGACTCGCTATCGCGTCGGGCGAGGTCTCCTGGCCGGAGATGCGGCGCATGTGAACAATCCCCTCGGCGGGATGGGGCTCAATGGCGGGATCCACGATGCGGTGATGCTGACCGACGCGATCGGCCGGGCTTTGGAGTCCGGCGGAGACAACGCCTCACTCGACCATTACGCGAACGAGCGCCGACGCATCGCGGTGCAGTACATCCAGGCACAAACGGCGCAGAACGAGCAGAACATGCACCAGCGGGACCCGGAGGTTTGAAAGCAGCGCCAGGATGAGCAGCGGCGCATGGCGCACGACCCGGTCGCCTCCCGGAATTACCTGCTCAGAACGTCGATGATCGAGGGCCTGCGGAGCGTCCCGGCCTTCAAGTGACGGTGAAGGCGGTCAGTTCTTCTCCGAGCTTCCCTACATCCGAGAACGCACTAACGAGAGAAGTCCAAGCAATCCAACCGCTGCCAGGGCCCCAACGGCGTTAACACCAACGTCCCACATTGATGGTGTCCTGCCTGGAACCTGAAACTGCGCCAGTTCCATGATTGCCCCATAGCCCACGGCGGCGAGGAACACTAGGCCCAACGATATGGATAGAGAATGCTTTGCCCCCTCGAGCCAAAGGAATGACAAGACCGTGAGCCCGAAATAGAAGGTGAAGTGCGCGGCCGTAGGCAACCAGTCCAACGATCTACCGAGATCGGTTCCAGATGGATCCGACATGACAGAAATCCAACCAATTGCCACTGCCCACGTGACTGCCGCGGCGGCTGAAAGCGGTCTTCTGCCAGCCATCGAACCGAGGTCTGGTCGACTCGGCATCCCGTTCGCTCAATATCCCCCTCTCACCGCTCCTCCGCTGAGATCCTGAACCAATTCAGGCGCCATGCCGCGGACCACCTCCAGAGCACCAGTCGATCCGGTCGAGACGAGTCCTACGTCGTTGGCAACGGGACAGAATTGGAACCCTTGCTGGAATCGCGCTGCGGCTTCTTCTGGCCCCCCACAGTGAATCCCAGCGACGAGTCCGGCAGCGCGAGCAACATCCAACACGCGTTGGCACGCTTCTTGGTGGCGAGGGTCATCTCTGCCTGACGCCGCCGGCAGACCCATAGCGACCGCGAGATCAGACGGGCCGATATAAAAACCATCGATCGTTGGAATGGCGGCCATCTCTTCAAGATGTGCGAGCGTATCTGGGTGTTCAACCATAACTAGACAGACGATTTCCTCATTTGCGTGTTGGATATAGTCAGCGCCGGCGTAATAACGAGCCCGGTTGGGTCCCGTGCTTCGATACCCGTCGGGCGCATACCGGCTGGCCCCGCCAGCCTTTGCTGCCTCAGTTGCGTTGTTCACCAATGGCACGATGACTCCATAT
>JASLZO010000223.1 GCA_030754805.1 Dehalococcoidia bacterium | reverse complement strand
AATCCCCAACATCTTGTGCTTGAAGACGTGGGGAGCGCAGTGGTGGGGCGAATCGAGGCGAGATTCGATGTCATAATCAACGTTATCGGAAAACGCGCGGGCACACGCCCTCCCCGGTGCTACGTAACCGGCTTGGAGGGCAGGGAGGATACACGCGCTACCGAAGGGTGGTGGTGGCAGAAGAGATGACCACCGCGTGTTCTGACCAACGCGTGCTGCGCAGAGTAGCATGCCTGTGGGTCGAGTGGCTACGAGATGGTCTCATATGGGTTGCACTCGATCCGCTAGCGCCCAATGTGGCCCGCCTTGATTGAACCCCACCGGGTCACGAGCTTGTTCTGCACGTCGACCGCGAGGAAGCCTTTGGCGACACTTTCGATATCCGAGGGGGAAAGGGAAGCGTTCCACAACTGGACCTCGTCGATGAGCCCGGTGAAGTAGTCGATGTTGTCTCCAGAGCCGGCCTCGTCGTGGAACACGGTATTCTGGTTCACCGCCCCAATGCCGGTATCATCGCCGTGCGCGTGCAACTGCCCGCCGTCGCGCTTCTCGACGAGGACGCCGTTGAGCCACATTTCGAACTTATCGGCCTCGACGGCTCCACTGGCGTCCCGGATCACGAGTCCAACCTGATACCAAGTATTCGACTTGATCGGGGCGGATATCCACTCACCGTTCCAGTTGTACTCGGCTCGGTTCCAGCCCCCAATCCAGACCTCGCCATCGAACACGTACAGAACGAGGCCGCGCGTGCGCCCGCCTTCGTCAAAGATTGTCTGCTTCTCCGCGTCGCTATCGGCATCGTCGACGCTGAACGTCGCGAGGATGGTGCGCTTTTGAAAGGGGCCGACCGTGTTGATGAGGTTGGAATCCGGGAACTCGATGATGGTTTCCCCGTCAAACTTCAAGGCGTTGCCGTCGAGACCAGGCACCCAGTCCTCAGTGCCGTTGACCACGCCGTGAACGGCACCTATCTCGTCCGGTACGGAGTCCCCTCCCGTCTCGTTGAAGAGCCATGCGACATCAGGGTCAGGCGCTGCTCGGGCCGTCACGGCGAGCGCAGCAGCGATGCCGAGCGCGCACAGACCGGTACATACACGTGCGGACATGGTATTCCTCCTCACTCGTCGCTCATCGTCGTCGGCGGGTGTGTGCTGCCCGGCCGACGAGTTCTCTCATCGCGCAGTCTTGAGCGTTCCCCAACGAACCGCAAGCTTGCCATGGGCTTCGACCGAGGTGGCCGCGTGCTCGAGTTGCTCGGGGAGTAACGCCACATTCCACACTCGGATCGAGTCGATGGATCCGCTGTAGTAGTCCCGGTCGGTTCCAGTGCCGTCGTCGTCGTGGAACACGGCGTTCGCGTTCGTGTGTCCCACGCCTGTGTCATCACCGTGGTTGTACAGTTCGCCGCCCGGGAGAGACGCGATCATCTGGCCGTCCATCCACATCTCGTATCGCCCGGGCTCGACGGCGTCTATGGCGTCTCGCAAGACGAACGCCACCCCATGCGCGGTATTGCTGGCGATGGGCGCCGACGGCCATTCGCCGTCCCAGTTGTATTCCGCGCGGTTCCACATCGCCGCGTACACAAGACCTTCGTACACGTAGATGACCGCCCCACGGGTGCGCCCGCCTTCTTCGAAGACGACCTGCTTCTGCCCGGAGATACCCACATCGGCCGGCGTGAACACTGCGATGACAGTCCGATTTTGCCACGGGCCATTTGTAACGTTTATGAGATCGGAGTCGGGGAACTTCACCCCGGTCGTCACTCCATCGAACACGAGCGATCCGTCGGTCCATGTGGCAGAGCCCACGACGGTGCCGTTAGTCGCTCCGAAGGTATCGGCGACGACATCGCCGGATCCTTCGTCGAAGAGCCATTCGACATCAGGGTCTGGAAGTGAAACACCCGCGTTGGAGCCGAGCGCGACGAACAGGAAGATGAAAGCGTAAATGGGCACATGGAAGCGACGATTTGACATACTGCTCTCCTCCTTACTCCCCGCGACGCGGTATGGCCGCAGAGTGTGTGTGCGCGGAACGTATCTGAAGTGCCGTGGATCCACAACCCCCAGGTTCTGAGCTTGCACAGGGATACCGAGACGGAGTGCAGGATGCTAGATGCTGTGTCGCACAGTACTTCGTCGCGAACAACGTGGGAAAGAGCGTGCCATTACATGGCTCGAATTCGTTCCATAATCATGATTATCTGATACCGTCTTGCCCTTCCGTTGTCTAGGCGTGCTGCGGGTCGAATGGCTTGCCCGATTTCAGCACCCCGTAGACGATGTGTAGCAGCTTCCGCATGAGGGCGCCGATGATGACCATGGGACACTTGCCGCGCGCTGCGAGCCGGTCAGAGAAAGCCTTGGTGACAGGGTTGCAGCGTCGTGCCACGATCGCCGGCATGTAGAGCGCACAGCGAATGCGCGCCTGACCCATCTTCGACATCTGAGTCCGTCCGCGCACGGACGATCCCGAGTGCCGGTGCTTGGGCGTCACGCCTGCGAAGGCCGCTACCTGGCGAGCACTCGCGAATCGCTCGATGTCTGGCAGCTCCGCCAATAACAGAGTCGCCGTGATCTCTCCTATTGCCGGAATCGTCTCGAGGAGTTCCCGCTGACGCTTCAGCTCGGGATGCTGGTCGATGTGCGCTCGGATCTCCTTCCAGAGCCGCTTTATCTCCTCGTCG
>JASLZO010000222.1 GCA_030754805.1 Dehalococcoidia bacterium | reverse complement strand
TACGGCACGAACTCGGAATACGGGTTCGACTACCTGCGCGACAACATGGCGTTGGACTTCGCACAGAAGGTCCAACGAGACCTAGCCTTCGCCATCGTCGACGAGGTCGACTACATCCTAATCGACGAGGCGCGCACTCCGCTCATCATCAGTGGGCCCGCCCAGGAGCCATCACAGAGCTACGAGCGCTTCGCCCAACTCGCGCGGGGCCTCGTTATCGAAGAAGACTTCGTAATCGACGGGCGGACCAAGGCCGTAACGCTGACCGAAGCAGGTATCTCCAAGGTTGAACGAGCGCTTGGCATAGACAACCTGTACGACCCGGAGCACTCCTCCTTAATCCACTTCATGGAGCAAGCGTTGAAGGCCGAAGCGAACTTCGAGCGGGACAAGGAGTACGTCGTAACGGATGACGGCCAGATCATCATCGTCGACGAATTCACCGGGCGCCTCATGCCCGGTCGCCGCTACTCCGACGGCCTCCACCAGTCCATCGAGGCGAAAGAAAATGTCGCAATTCAGAGGGAATCCGTAACGCTCGCGACAATCACGCTCCAGAATTACTTCCGGATGTACGGAAAACTCTCGGGAATGACTGGGACCGCCGCGACCGAAGGCGAAGAACTCTTCAAGATCTACAAGCTAGAAGTTGTAGCGATCCCCACGAATCAACCGACCGTGCGCCGTGACGAGGCTGACCTCGTTTATCAAAACGAAAACGCGAAATTCGAGGCCGTTGCGCAAGAAGTCGGAGACCTGAACGAGAGGGGCCAACCAGCCCTCATAGGGACGACGTCAATCGAAACGTCAGAGCGCCTAAGCCAGGTATTCAAGGCCAGAAATATCCCCCACGAGGTGCTGAACGCGAAGGAACACGAGCGAGAGTCGACGATCGTTTCGCAAGCGGGCCGACTGAGTGCGGTCACGCTCGCCACGAACATGGCAGGCCGGGGCACCGACATCATCCTTGGTGGCAACCCTGCTGGACGTGATTCCGATGACTGGCAGCGCGAGCATGATTCCGTCCTGGAGTTGGGCGGCCTGTACGTCCTCGGCACTGAGCGACACGAAGCACGCCGAATCGACAACCAGCTGCGTGGGCGGTCCGGTCGACAGGGCGACCCTGGAACCTCGCAGATTTTTGTCTCGCTCGATGACGAAGTGATCAAACGCTTCGGAGGAGAACGGGTCAAATCGATAATGAGTTGGGCCGGACTCGACGAAAACGAGCCGGTCCAGAACCGCGTCGTTACCAAGTCCTTCGAGAACGCGCAGACACGGGTCGAGGGCTATAACTTCGAGATTCGGAAGCACCTGGTCGAATACGACGATGTCATCAATCGTCAACGGGAAGTGATCTACGCGGAGCGTTCCAGGATTCTTGAGGGCGTCGACCTGAAGGCGAACATCCTGCAAATGGCCAGCCAGGAGTTGGCCGATTTGACAGAGGGGTATCTTTCCGGGCGGGATTCGATGGACTGGCAGGTCGAGGGATTTATTTCCGGCCTATCGGCGGCCATGCCCTTGCCAGATTGGGCGAACGAAGACGAGCTGCGGGACTTTACGAAACAAGACATCCTCGACTCGTTGCTCGAGCACGCCGAAACGGTCTACTCCGAGAAGGAAGAGACTTTCGGCGAAGAACAGCTGCGACAGGCGGAGCGCCTGGTCATCCTGCGGGTTATCGACAACCTCTGGGTCCAGCACCTCACGGCCATGGAGAACATGCGGACCGGTATCGGGCTCCAGGCCTACGGCCAGCGAGACCCGCTGACGATGTACCGACAAGAGAGCCATGGGATGTTCCAGGAGTTGTTGGAGCGCCTCCAGCACGACGTCGTCCGGACGATGCTTCACCTCACGATCCGGATCCAACCAACACAACCCCAGGCACCCATGGAACAGCACGCACACCAAGGATCTCTGGCGATACCAATTGGCGCGCCTGCCCAGGGCCTTCAGGACTCACCAATGGCCGGCCAACAGCGGGACGCGGAGGGACAAGCACCGCAGGGCGCCGGCGGGCCCACGGTGCAAGCCCCGGTTCGCAACGCCGAGAAGATTGGCCGGAATGACCCGTGCTTCTGTGGCAGCGGCCTCAAGTACAAACGTTGCCACGGAAAGGCAGCGTAGCGCCCCCGGCTCATGCGCAATGATGAGGTGGCCCGGGTCTTCGCTCGGATCGCCGACCTCCTCGAGCTGAAAGGGGAGTCGGGCTCCCGGTTCAGGTCCTACCAGCGCACGGCGCGATCAATCGAACACTGGGCGGTATCGATCGGACAATTTCCCAGAGAGGGCGGCTTGAAAACATCCCCGGTGTCGGGGAAGCAATCGCGAAGAAGACCGAGGAACTGGCCAATACAGAACGGTTGCCGTACTACAACCGACGGGCGGCCGAACTACCACCGGGTATCAAGCATCTTCTCACGGTGCCCGGCATCGGGCCTAAGACAGCGCTCCCGGTCGCACACGACCTCCAGGTGAGTATCACCGAGGATCTGGAAGTGGCGGCGGAAGACGGGAGATTGGCCTCACTCCCACAGTTCGGAGACAAAGCCACGGAAAATCTGCTGAGATCGCTCCGCTTCGGCGTTGGAGTCGCACGCAGGGCACGGTGCACGCGGAACGACATCCTGAACACTGCGCCCTGGCCGCGATTCCAAGAGATCGTTCAATGTAAACGCAAACTCGCGTTGGCTCCGG
>JASLZO010000221.1 GCA_030754805.1 Dehalococcoidia bacterium | reverse complement strand
AATGGCCCAAACCGATCTCAATCTAAGCGTGAGAAATACCGTGAGATACGTGAGAAGGAACGCGCCGGAAAGCAGAATCAGGACGAACGCAAGCCGATCCGTGCTGGCGCCACCGTCGAGAAGTGCGTCAGCCCAAAACACGACTCGGTTCGAGGCGGTCAAGGCACGGCTTTCGAGGTTGGTCCCTACGACGTTCGACAGCGTGTAGGCGAACGCAAGGAGTAATCCGAAAGAGATCGCGAAGGCGTGACCGATCAACGGCCAGGAGCGGCTTTGGGCCACCCGCAGTCCGAGTACTCCGCCGATGGTGATGACCACAAGGAATCCGGGAAGTTCGGGGACCCAGCGCGCGTTCTCCACCGACCACGCGACCGACGCGCCAACCGCCCACCCGAGGAAAACCGTGGACCATCCTGCATCCGGATAGCGAGCAACCGCATTGGCCCAGGTGGCCACCCGGTCGATCCATGGCTGACCGGACGCGAACCGGGGGGCTTCGATGGTTTGAGTCGCGCTCATCCGCCCCACCGTCCCGGCGTCGCGAAGGACCTGTTCGCGCCTGGTTGTGTCACCACCGATCCGAGGGCATTGAAACTGAGTTCCCGCGCCAGTTCACCCCCTTGGTTCACAACGTAAACGGCGACGCCGGTAGCGATCAGGTTGCCCAGCGCAGGGAGCACATTCTGCTGAGCGCCGAAGCTCGACGGGCCCATCAACACCACGGCGCCTGGCGCGTTGCGCTCCACCATGAACATGCCAGCCGCGACCGCGTCCTCCATCGATGGGGTGACGACGATCAACCCTGTTTCGCGGGAAAAACGAGGAGCCTGGGCGGCCAAGAACGCTCTCAACGGGCGATCGCCAAGGGCACGGCAGATAGCGAGAGACTCCAGAATGCGCCAGAGCTGACGATCTCCGAGCGCCGGAGTGTGTGCATACTCAACATCACCGGATGCGAGGAAACCAACCCCGTTGTCGTACCCAAGGAGAAATTTGGAAAGCGACGCGGCGATGGTGACACCCAGCTCCTCCGTCCCGTCGTCTCCACCGATCTGCACACCTCGATTCAGATCGAGAACGATCCAGAGATCGCCGTGGACCTCAGTCTCAAACTCTTTCACCATGAGGCGGTTCAACTTGGCGCTGCTCTTCCAGTGGATGCGGTTGAGACTGTCACCAATCACATAGCGCCGCACAGAAACGACGTTTGGCGTGATCTGTGTCGTTGCGCGATATTCCGGTGCATCGCCAGTCTGGTCAGACGTCGAAAGAACGAAATCGTCCAAGGGAACCGGAGCGGGATACACGGTGATTGACTCGGTTTCACCCACGACCCGTTCCGCCTTGAAGAGACCCAGCGGATCACCAGAACTGATGCGCAAAGGCCCCCACCTGAAGCGACCACGTCTGGCACTCTGGGTTTCGAGCGTCCACGACCGATAGGCTTTCGGCGCCAAACCGGCGACCTGGGATGGGAGATCAGGAATCGTCCCCATGTCCTCGACGTGGATCCAAGCCTGAGGAAGGTTGGACGCGTTGCGAACGGTGACCCGCTCTTCGAGCACACCGCCCACCTGCGCGAGAGTCGTTCGGCCCTCGGCGACCGCCGTTATCCCGCGGAGGCTGTAGCGCGCCCACAGCCAGGAAAGGGCCAAAGAGGCGATCAGAACGGTGAACAGGCGCGACATCGCGTAGAACCCCGACGCCAGCGTCAACGCGAGGCTCAATGCGACCAGCGTGAGGAAGAAGACACGGCGGGTCCACACGATGGTGCGGCCGCTTAGCCCGCGGCTAGATGCTCGACCCGCTTAGTCACGGAACCAGCCGCGAGGGGTCGAACCCGGGACCGACACCGAATCGACGATCTGTCCCAACACGGACTCCGTGGAGATGTCCTGCATCCGCGCGGTCGGGTTCAGAATCAGCCTATGAGACAAGATTGGCAGGACGAGATGCTTGACGTCGTCCGGCAGGACGTAATCCCTCCCTTCAAGGACTGCCCTTGCCTGAGAGCCTCGGAAGAGGGAAAGCGCGCCACGAGGCGAGGCTCCAACGTAAACGGACGGATCTACGCGGGTCTTGTCAACGAGGTCCACGATGTATCGCTTGATGAGGTCATCGACGTAGACCTCCCGCACCGCCCCCTGCACCTCCAAAACCTCCTCCGGTGACGACACGCTCTCGAGTGCGTCGATCGGGTGAGATATCCGGACTCGGTCCAGGATTTCGATCTCGCCTTCCGTCGACGGGTAACCGAGATGGACCCGCAGGAAGAACCGGTCTCTCTGAGCTTCTGGTAACAGGAACGTGCCTTCGTGTTCAAGCGGGTTTTGGGTCGCGAGCACGAAGAACGGCCGTGGCAAGGGATGCGTGACCCCGTCCACGGTGATCTGGCCCTCTTCCATCGCTTCTAGTAGCGCGGACTGCGTCTTCGGCGTGCCACGGTTGATTTCGTCCGCCAGTACGAGATGTGCCAGCACAGGACCTGGCCGGAACTCGAATTCTCCGGTCCCTTGGTTGTAGAGGTTGACCCCGAGCACGTCGCTCGGGAGGAGGTCCGGGGTGAACTGGAGACGCTTGAACGAGGAACCCAGAGAAATCGCAAGGCTCCGAGCGAGCATCGTCTTGCCAACTCCCGGCACATCCTCGATCAGGATGTGACCGCCGCTCAAGATCGCAACGAGCGCCAACTCTGCCGAAGACCGTTTGCCGACCATCACTTGCTCGACGTTGTCGAGCGTGCGCAGCGCCACCTCACGGGCCCGGTCCACGAAAGTCGTCGTCATCCACACCTCCATG
>JASLZO010000220.1 GCA_030754805.1 Dehalococcoidia bacterium | reverse complement strand
CCGATAAGAAACATCGGAATCGCCCACCGGCAGAACGCGAGGATGCCCGCGCTGACGTGCCGCGACTGGGTGCGACTCCACACGGCTTTGACGCGTGAATCCAGATTTCTTTGCGAGTCATTCAAGGCAGATCGTGCCTCCTTCGCAGAATCCATTCGAGCCCGGCTAATGCAACGATCAGAAAAGCTACCAGTCCGTTATCCCAGAGCGGGCGTTCGGTAATGACGGTGGTTTTGTAGGGGGTACGGTTCAAGAGAGACGGCAGGTCGTGAATCTTCTGTATGCGGATCATCGCTCCTCCAGAAAGATTCGCGATTCGTTGCAGATGATCGAATCGGGCGTCCGTATCTGCCATTTCAAGTCTGACATCAGCGACCTGGAATTCGGTCGAATTGGAGACGTTCCGATCGTCCGCGTTGGCCTCGATGCGATAGCGGCCCGGGCGCGGGGGCGAGAAGTAGCCCTCGTAGAGTCCGGGGTGCGCGGTGTCGGGTCGAAGACTGATACTTTCTTCAAGACCGGTGTCGTCCAGCGCAATGGCGATCACATTGAAACGAGGCTGGACGACCGCCTCGAAACGATCATCGAGCACGTGCGCGTAAATGCGCGCCTGGTTGCCGACGGGATAGGTCGAGCGATCCGTTTCCAGGCGGATTCTCTTATGCTCACCCATGAGCCGGGACAAGGTCAGAAACTGGATACACTGCGACCAGACGCGCCAGTGATACTTGTCACCGGTTTTGAAGCGAAGGCGCCACATTTTGTCTGTTGCCATCGCGAGGCATTTGCCGGTTCCATATCGCTGCCACGTCACCAGCGGGTAACGGTCGGAACCGGAACGCGTATCGGAGAGTCCCGCCAGCACTGTTGCTCCGGGCTTCGGGGCCAGCAGCGGAGGCAGGCGATCGAGCGGCGCGACGCGGCTCCAGATACGGTCGTTCTCCTCGGAATCATTTTCGAGCGTCATGACCATGCTGCTCCGGCCCTGGGAGGTCAGCACGGGGTACACGGATTCGTCCACATCTTCCCAGGGGCTGTCGGGATCGAACCGCACGGGAAGCATGTCTTCAATGGGTGTCCCGGCGTAGCTGGTCGGGGCGAACACCGCGCCGCACAACATCAGCAGCGATCCCCCTCGATCTTTTACGAGTGATTCCAGGAGCTCGAGTTCGTTTTCCTTGAAAAAAGCAGCGTCCACGTCTCCGAGAATCACCAGGTCATATTTAAAGGCTTCCTCGGGTTGGCCGGGAAAGCGCTCGATGTACTCGGGAGAATTGCGGGCCATCTCCGGCCCGACGCTGGACGCGATAAAGGTGGCATTGATGCGCGGGTCGCGCTTCAGGATCGCCTGCAGGTAACGAAATTCCCAGCGCGCGCTGCCTTCGATGTAAAGCACGTTGATCTTTTCGTTCACGATCCGGATGGTTCGCTCGACCCGGTTGTTCTCGACCGAGATCTCGTCGGCGAAAGGCTCGACCGAGATGCTCACATTCGCCGGGCCCTTCTCGTAGATATCCACGCGGAAGGAGATCTCCATGAACTGCAGGCCTCCCTCAAATCTGACCTCCTGTCGTGAGACGCGTTGGCCGTTAAGACGAATCACCAACTGGGACACCCGATTCTCATAACCTTTGGAACGGAGCTGGACGCGAACCGGAACCCTGTCCCCGGAGAACGCCACTTCCTGGATGACAACATCTCGAATGGATACGTCGTCCGGATCGCTCAATCCGACGGGCACGGTGTAGACCGGGATGCCGCGTGTGCCCAGGTCATGGAGCACGGTTTCGGATCGGCGGGACGAGCTGCTGTCGATGCCGTCACTCAGGAGCACCATTCCGGCGAGGGGGATGCCCCGGTCGGTATTGGCGACCATTTCGAGTGAGTCCGCGATGGATGTTTGCGGCTCGGCGGCCTTCAGCCCGTCGAGGGCATCTTTCGTTTCGCCTGTGCCGTCACTGACCATGCGAGGCGCCGCACCGAACGCATGGAAACTGAGGTCGAGAGCTTCGCCGACCCCTTCGAGGATCGGACGGGCCGTCTGCGACAGCAGCGATTTGGCCAGGTCAAGCCGCGACGTGGAGGCAATGGCCCGGCGCTGTTTGGTATCGAGCGCCATGGAGGCCCTGTCGGCATCATTCATGGCCGAAAGCGGAACCATGCCAAGCGCCGCGGCCGCTTCGACAATATCCTCTGGCAGCCTGCGCTGGTCTTTCACCGACATGCTTTCGGAAACATCGATCAGTATCGGCAGACGGCGCTTCTGGGTAAGTGTCTCCTTGACGGCCGCGGTCGGCTCCAACAGCATCGCAACGAACATGGCCAGCACCGCCAGCCTGGCAATCGCCAGACCGATGCGCATCCCCTGCGTCACCCCCCACGCGCGTCGGTAGAGGTATGCGGTCATCCCCAGGATGCCAGCGAACACCGCGAGCATGGCGACCGATGAAATCGGACGCGCCCACATGAGCTGTTCGATCTGGGCGTTACTGAAAAGCCAGGCGATCATCTGGCGCCCTCCGAATTGGCTGGCGTAGGCACCGGTTCAACCGGGCCCGATCGGCGCCTGAGCATACGATCCGCGAACAGACCCTCGATTACGAAGACCACCAGGCCGGCGGCCATGAAGAAACGCCAGAATGAGTGATCCGTTCGTTTGCTCTCGATGGCGCCAAACAGATCCGTCTCTGATTCTGCTACCACGACTTCCGTTCCTTCAAGGGTGCGCCGCAATTCGGAGCTGGGCATGCACTTGACGTTCGACTCTCGAGTATCGACGTTGACCGCCACCGGCATACCGGGCGCCTGG
>JASLZO010000021.1 GCA_030754805.1 Dehalococcoidia bacterium | reverse complement strand
GAGATCGGTTTGGGCCATTTTGCCCGCGGGTTTCGCGTTGTTTTCAAACCTCACTTATCTGCCGCCGTCGGCCATGAAATGGCTGCTCGTGTTCCTGTTGGTCTCCGGTCTTTTGCTCGTGCGGTTAGTGCATCTGGAACGGTCCCGTACGTGGGCCGCGGCCCGCGCTCGGACCACGCGCACCATGGCTCTTCATATGCTCCACGCGGGATTCTGGTTCGCCCTCGCCGCATTCCTTCTCACCGCACTCGTCCCGACCATCGACTCGGGGCCCAGTTTTATGAGAGCAGCGTGGGCGGAACTCCGATCCCCACTTGGCAACGCCGAAGGCACTCTGAATCGGATATTCGCGTCTCTCCCTGCTCGGAAGGCCCTTGCACTTTACGGGTTCACCGGTGAATTGCCGTTTCGTGGGAATATCTCGCTCAGCGACGACATCGTGATGCTCGTCGAGGCCGATCAGCCCATGTACTGGCGGGCGAGGACCTACGACGCCTACCACACATGGGGATGGGCGAACGGCGACCTCCGGGTCGAGGACGCACGCGCCTTGGAGGATTTGCACCGCGGTCCGGACCCATCTGTGCTGTGTCCCGAGTGCATTCGCAGCGTGACCATCAACACGAAAACTCCTACAACGACAATATTCACGGCTGGCCTGACGCTGAAAACCACCTTGCCGGTGGAGACTCGCTACCTGATCGAAGGAGGCGGAATCCCCGGCGAGCAGTTGGTCAAGCTCGAGAGTGAACGCGTCCTTCAACCGAACCATAGGTACACGGTTCAGGTTTATTTCCCAAGGATCACCGGTGATCTTCTCCAGGATCAGGGCTCCAATTATCCGCGGTGGGTGACCGACAGATATCTCGACCTCCCAGACGACGTGCCGTTGCGCGTCAAGGTTCTCGCACTAACTGAAACGGCCGGCTCCAGTTCGCAGTTCGAAAAAGTGGTGCGCCTCCGCGAGTATCTGCGCAACATCACCTACTCCCAGGACATCGAGGCACCTCCGCCTGGCAGAGATGCTCTCGAATTCTTCCTCTTCGTCCAGAAAGCTGGATACAGCGACTACTTCGGCTCCGCCATGGCGGTCCTCTTGCGCGCGGCAGGTGTTCCGACGCGTTTAGCGATCGGGTATGGGACCGGCGATTACGACGACCAGTTGGATGCCTATGTCGTCCGTGAGTCTGACGCCCACGCGTGGACCGAGGTCTACTTCCCGGACTTCGGTTGGGTTCCGTTCGAACCCACTCCGACGGAAAGCGTTCGCGTGCCCGGAGGACCGACGGGGGCGGAGTTCATGTTCCCACGGTCCGAGTTCAACACCGAAGCCACCGGCGACATGTTCGCGTACCCATTCGAAGATGAGTTCACCCTTGGCGAGAACGTCGACCCACTGGAAGACTTCGTGTTCGAAAGCGAATTGGAGGAGACGTTCGGCGGGTCGAGCACGTCCTCCTCGCTGGTTCGGATACTCACGGCAGCCTTGGTACTCACCCTTTTCGTTGCTGTCGTATTTTGGATCGCGATTCTCTGGACCCGCGGCATCTCGAGGCCCAGAACGCCGGAGCAGGCCTATTCGCGTATGGTGCGCCTCGGGAGGCTTGGCGGCGTGCAGCCCCGCACCGCTGAAACTCCCTCTGAGTACACCGCGCGCCTCGGGTTGGCGGCGCCGGATGGGGCGGAGTCATTCCTCACCGTTTCACGCGCCTATAGCAAGCACTTCTACGGACGGAAGGGTGACGAGATGCCTCCGTACGACCGCCTCTCGGGCGAATGGGGTACTGTAGTGAAACATTTGCTCCGAATGATGCTACGTCGAATCGGGCTCAGACGGTCTCGGAGGTTCGTCCTTGAAAGCTGATCGATATCGCGCCATTTCCACGGACCTTGGATGGTTCGGGCTCGTCGCCTCTGGGGTCGGCGTAAAGGCTGTTGTCGGGCCGGAACGGGAAGAAGGTTCTGTTCGGGAACAGATCGCCGAAGGGTTCAGCTCAGCGACAGAGCTACTCGAAGGGTCTGACGCCCGCTTAGATGCCTTGGCCCGCGAGTTAATAGCATATTCAGCAGGCAAGGACGCCGACCTCAGTCCCATCATGGATATAGAAGACGGCACGCCTTTTCAGCGATCGGTCTGGCTCGCATTGCGCGAGATACCGAAAGGCGAAGTCATGCCGTACGGAGAAGTGGCCGAGGCGATCGGGAAACCCGGCAGCGCGCGAGCCGTCGGACAGGCCGTTGGCGCGAACCCGCTCACGATCGTCGTGCCTTGCCACAGGGTCGTCGGGAGCGACGGAGCGCTCACCGGGTTCGGCGGAGGGCTCGACATTAAGGTTGCTCTCCTCGTCCATGAAGGACGAACTGACGCCGCGGCCCAACGAACCCGGACAGAACGCCGGAAAGGTTTCCGTCGCACCAGGCGTGAGTTGGGTCGTCGCAGAGGGGTCGGCGCAACAAGCTGACTGGACGTCGCGCCAACGCTACGGGTCCGTTGGCTGCTCCTCGAGGACGATCGCCCGTACCTCTTCCAGATGCGTCAGATCCTGGAGAGTTTGGTGGATGACTGCCGTCGCTCGCTCGCCGGCCGCGTCACAGGGAAGCAACACGAAAGTCGCCCCGCCGTTCTGCAATCTCTGAGCGGCCGTGGTCGTCTCGCTCGTCAGCATCACCGGTCCTTCGAACCTTCCGTCCCGCAACACCTGCAGCATCGTCAACTCGACATCAACGAGCCGGGCGGCACTGTCTCAGACCCTTCTATGACGCCGATTCCTGCGGGCCTGCCAAGGCCCGACCTCGATGACCACGACGATCAGTGGTTGCTTGAGCAACTCGCCGAGCACGGCAGCGATCATCGCTCCACCAGGAGCACTCCCACCCCCGTGAACGGGTTGGTCAGGGGTAAAGACATTGCATCCGACCAGCCAACAACACGGATTTAGAACGACGGTCTCATTGGTCAGTGAGGTCACTAACATGAGTTAGGGGAGCCATGACTACGTCCGATGAGAGATATGCGCGCGGCCAGAAACGTATCGGAGAGATATTCGGAGAATTCGCTCCCACGATTCGGAGTGGGTTCGAGGATGCGGCACCTGATTTCTTCCGATATGCGGATGAATACGTCTTCGGAGAGTTATGGTCGAGACCCAGGCTGGAACTCCAAACTCGCACGCTAATCGTAATCGGCACGCTCGCCGCACTTGGAATCGAGTACACGCTGGGGCTGCATATTCGCGGCGCCCTCACTCAGGGGGTGACGAAGGACCAAATCATCGAAACGATCATGCAGGTCGCCTCTTACGGCGGACATCCCAAGGCCATAGCCGGGTTCCGGGTCGCCAAAGCAGTTTTCGAAGAATGGGACGAGCGGCATCCGGAACAGGCATAGGCGCTATCCGCGCTTCGCAGTTCGTCCGAGAGATGAACTGGTGGCCTCGTGCCATGAAGTCGGGCTTTAGCGTCGAGTAGTTCTCGACGCTTCCGTTCTCCAACCACCGCAACACGGCCCGAACAGTCCAGCGTGGGTGTGCGTTCGGGACGTTTGGCGGCGCGTGGGTGGCCCCACCCGTGTGAACGAGGCCGAGCGCCTCAGGACGGAACGCCGCCTTCTAGCTCTTCGTGGAGGGTTCTCAACCTACCGACAGGGTTTATGGGTTGCAAACGCGTCCGACGGTTGCATCACCGCCAGGCCCTCAATGTCGTAGCCGCGGTACTCGGGCCCGCTCAGGCCATCCAGGGCAACCGGGGCCGCCTGTCGATCGCCAACGGACCCCGTGATTCCGCGCATAGACTTCCCTCTGGCACCTGCAGATCCGACTCCCGCGCACGATCCCGCATCCTGGTTGTGCCACAGTAAGACTGAAACCTCGTCTTTGGCACCACTCGAGCTAGGCCCGTGGCCACCACCGGAGGCGCAAATAGATGCTTGAAGCCCTGGCCCTCGGTGCACTTCAGGGGGTCACTGAGTGGCTACCCGTCAGTTCAGAAGGCGTCGTCGCCGTCGTCGACTCTTTCGCGTTCGACCGGCCACTCGCTGACGCCCTTGCCTTCGCCCTCTGGCTTCACTTGGGAACTGCGGTTTCGGCTGCCGTCGTATTCCGTCGTGAATTTATCGCGGTCATCCGAGGGGCCCACGTGTCTGGACCAGGGACTCCCACGGCAAGGTTCCTTGCCATAGCGACGCTGGTCAGTGGCCTGGTGGGGTTGCCTCTGCTGATAGGAGCAGCCGAACTCTCCGTATCGCTGGGCAACGGCGCGATGGCAGTGGTTGGACTAGCGATGCTCACGACGGCGGCCATCCAGGTACGTCGGCCGCGGCCCGGAATGCGGACGCGGGAAACCTTGACCGTTCGAGATGCGGTGATCATCGGGATCGCGCAGGGCACCGCCGTCTTGCCCGGTGTCAGCCGTTCGGGCGTCACCGTTGTTGCGTTGCTTCTCCGTGGGGTCGAACGTCGAGAAGCGCTCGTCATGAGCTTCGTATTGAGCGTCCCCGTCAGTCTAGGTGCCGCCGCCTATGTCGGACTCACCTCAGCGGTGACGATTACATCTGAAGCACTCCTATCCGCGTTCGTAGCCGGGGCGATAGGTGTCGCGACGATCCGCGGATTCCTTACAGTCGCCTCGCGAATCAATTTCGCGGCCTTCGCTGGATCAATAGGGCTGGCCATCATCGCGGGCGTGGTTGCACAGACGATCAAGTAATCGTCTCGTGCGTCATCAGTCGTTCAGTTGCGTACCAAAAACGAGGCAGCTTACAGTAGTTCTCGGATGTCGTGAGGTGCGCGGGAGGATTTCGGAGGTCCTGGATGGCAAATGCCGGGATTGCGGTCGTTGGCGGAGGAACCGGCAGCCACAAGGTTCTGTCCGGATTGAAACGGTTCCCGGTGGATCTCACGGCGATCGTCGCGATGAGCGACAGTGGCGGCAGTTCTGGCCGCCTCCGCGCCGAGTTACAACAACTACCGTACGGAGACGTCCGTCAGTGCCTGATGGCGCTCGCAGACGATGACGAACTCGATGGAGTTATCGGAAGCCTGTTCACTCACCGATTCATGCAAGAGGGGACACTTGAAGGCCACAACTTTGGGAACCTCGTGTTGGGGGCACTCACGCAGATCACGGGTGAACCCGAACTCGCGATCGAAGCCGCGGCGAAGCTACTCAAGATTCGTGGCCGGGTGCTCCCAGTCACGCTAACCCGGACGAACCTTCACGCCACCCTCACCGACGGCAGGGTCCTTGAGAGCGAGTCCACGATCGATACGTACGGCGGATCCCCAGGTGTCGGCGTGGATCACGTCTTTCTCGATCCCCCAGCTCACCCCCATCCGCCGGTCAATGACGCGCTGGAAAACGCGGATCTGATCGTCCTAAGCCCTGGAGACCTGTACACGAGCTTGATCCCCAACCTCCTCGTTCCTGGGGTCTCTGATGCTATCCTCCGGTCATCCGCAATGGTCGTCCTGGTATGCAACTTGATGACGAAACCAGGCGAGACCGATGCGTTCACGGCCTCCACGTTCGTCCGCGAAGTGGATCGCTACCTAGGCCGTCCGCGAAGGATCAACGCGGTGCTCGTCAATGACCAGACGATGGAGGGCCCGCTCATCGAGCGGTACGCGGATGAGGGCGCAACTCCCATCCAACTCGACGTGGACGTCTGCTCACTTTTGGTAGATGTCGTCGTCAAGAAGCCGCTGCTCGGCGAGGGCCCGTTCCTCCACCACGATCCAGAGAAGCTGGGAGCCGCGCTGATGGCCATCCAGTCAACGATGGCCGACGCGTGACCCGACACCGTCTGATCGAGCTAAAGGGACCTAATTCAAACCATCGTGCCCACGGCGCGCGCCGAGCGTGGTTGGCTCCCTACGAACCCCATCGACCCTTACGCAGTTGGACGAGTTGGACGGTCCATCGCCACGCGATCAAACCCAGGAATCCCAACGTCATGAACCCGAAGATCCGCATGAACCCACCGAGTTCAAACATGAGCCAAGAGAACGATACGAGCATCACCGTGGTCGCGATCAGGAAGAAGACGAGACTGCGCGTCAGTTGAGTCTCGCGCTTCCCGCGCTCACGACGGTTGCCGGTCATGATTCCTCCTAACCGGAGGAACAGACCCGTAAACATGGCCCGACTTGACCTCCCGCGCACGCCCTTCGGAGACCAGTTTCGCGAGATTCGCGACGATCTGATGGCGCGCGGCATCCCGCAGACCATCCGCCAACCCTTCGTACATCCGGTCACGAATCGCATCGACTTCACGAAGGCCCTCGTTCAGCAGTGCAAGCACCTGGTTCTCGCGCTCCTTCCGCCGGTCCAGCAGCCAGTCGATACGCGACGCCGGATCCGTCACCGGAGGTCCATGAAAAGACAGGACCAACTTCAGATCAAACTCCCTCACTCGATGGAGAGAGGTCACATGATCCGCCATATCCCCACCCGACTCCGAGTTGATCGTGGTGCTCGTATCGGTACCCAGGATGAAATCGCCCGTGAACAGGACGCCCTCGTCCCTCAGCAGAAACGAGATACTACCCGGCGCATGGCCCGGCGTCGGAACCGCCACAACTCGTTTTCCGCCGCCCAGGTCAAACTCTTCCCCGCCCTCAAGTCGGATGTCGATAAGGCTGTCATCACCGGTACTTGAACGGACCGTTTCGACGTCCCGGCTTCCGATCGCTACCTGGGCGCCGGTCATGGTCTTGAACGCCTTCGCCCCATCCACGTGTTCGCCGTAGTGATCCGTCAACAACAGCAGCGGAGGTTGAGGCAGATTCGGTAAGCCCGCGGTGAGCCCTACCCAGGAATCGCGAAACTCCTGCGAGCGGGTGTCGTCCCCGTAGCCAACGTCGATGAGTGCTCCCCGGTCCGACCCGACGATCCAGTAGACCTGGGGCGGCTCCCTGCCGCCCTCCTCGGCGATCGGGAGGGGGATCGCGTGGACGCCCTGAGCTACTTCAGTCATCCTCAATCTCCACGATCCGCATGGTATTTACCGTCCGGTTCTTGCACCCGGGTCAATGCCTTGAACAGCGCACCAGTCCTCATACGATGGCATTCCCTCTCCCATGTCGCCGAGGAATTTGAACTGTGTCTTGAGATCCTTCGCAGCAGTCTCGACATCGCGGTGTGAACGAAGGTAGCCACGGAAGGTGCCCTGCTGGGGCCTGGGATCGACCATTTTCTGCGCGTTGGTCACAATCTCCTCGATCTTGTGACGGTTTCGCATCACCCGCGTGTCGGTCGTCAAACCATCTAACTCGTCCGAGGACTGGTTGGCCACCTTCCCTGTATCGGGATCAAGGAAGGCGTCTTTGATGCCGGTCTGGAAGGCGGGTCGCCTCATCTGTTCGAGGTAATTTCCCGACCGTTTCGGCTCGATCTGTTCTGGCGCCAACATCGCTCCCACCCCCACGGTCCCAGGCCGTTCGGCCGCCCATTAAAGACCCGCAGAGTATACGGTTGGGCAAATGAGCACCCGCCTTCTGTGTCTGATGTGAAGACCGACTCTCTGAGAATCACTCTGTCCCGTCACGACATCGAGGTTGACTGTTTGATGAAGGGCGACGGTCATCCCGTTGTGATGCTCCACGGGGTGGGTGGGGGTGCCGCTGATTGGAGTCGCAACGAGCATTGGTTTGCAGATCGTGGTTTCCGGGTCTTCACGCCCGATCTCCCCGGCCACGGTCGTTCGGACCCTCCACCGACAGGGTGGAAAGCTCGGAATATGTCCAGGCTCGCCGTCGACATCTTGGACGCTCTAGGCCTGGAATCGGCCACGTTGGTCGGCCATTCGGCCGGCGGCATGCTTGCCGCTCATGCAGCGCTCGATTACCCGGAGCGCCTGGATGCCTTGGTGTTGGTTGCTCCCGCCGGCATCCAACGCAGCGTCGGATGGTCGCTCCGGTTATTGACGATCCCTCTAGTCGGTGAATTCCTTCTGAGGCCAAATCCGACGACCGCGCGAACAGCGATGGTAAGCATGTTCGAGGACGCGTCGTTGATCCCTCAAGACATCATGGACACGTGGATCAAACGCCGAAAAGATCCCCAACAGCGCAGGTTTTTCTTCCGGCTGTTGCGCGCCGGAGTCGGGATCGCCGGCACACATCGCGACCTCGTGTACCGCTCTCAATTGACCGACCTGCGCCCTCCGACGTTGATCGTCTGGGGTGTCGAGGACCGGGTCGTGCCAATCCCGAATGGCTTGGACGATCTCGTTGAAGGGAATCCTCGGACCCGTTCGATGAAGTTGTCGCCATGCGGCCATTGGCCGCAGGTCGAACAGGCCGAACGTTTCAACACGGTCGTGACGGATTTCCTTCAAGCTGAGGTCGGCTCAGAGACCAGCGACCGAAGCTGACGAACTCGTCCCAGCGCACTCGGACACGTGTCGCCCCGGCGGTCGGTGGCTTCTATAATCGGCCTCGGTCGCTCAGATGTTCGCCCACCTCCACACCCACTCGGAATACAGCCTTCTCGACGGGTTGAGTCGGATTCCAGACCTGGTGGCCCGGGCGAAGGAACTCGATCTCGGAGCCCTCGCGCTGACCGACCACGGCAATCTCCATGGGGCAGTCAGCTTTTACGAACAGGCCCGTGCGGCCGGAATCAAACCCATCATCGGGGCCGAGACCTACGTCGCCCCCCATGGTCGTTTCAGCCGTGAGGCTGGCGACAAACAGCCGTACCACCTCGTGCTGCTAGCACGAAACATCGAGGGGTACCAGAACCTCCTCATCCTCCTCTCAGCGGCACACCTTGAAGGCTTCTACTACAAGCCCCGCGTCGACCGGGAACTCTTGGAGAAACACGGGAAGGGGCTGATCGCCTTGTCCGGTTGCCTCGCCGCCGAGGTGCCGAGGGCAATCAAGGATGGTCGTTTCGACGATGCTCGCGAGGCCGCGCTTTGGCACAAGAAAACGTTCGACGGGTATTACTTCGAACTTCAACGCCACGCGAACATCGATGAGCTGCCTCCGCTGAACCAGGCGCTAATCGCAATGTCGACAGAACTCGACGTCCCTCTGGTGGCCACCAACGACCTCCACTACGTCCGAAAGGAGGAGGCCTCGGCACAGGACGTACTGCTTTGCATCCAGACCAACGCAACGTTGGACGACAAGAACCGGATGCGGATGGACGACGATTCGTACTACTTGAAGTCCGAACAGGAGATGCGCGAGACATTCTCGGACGTGCCGGAAGCCGTCGACAACGCATGGCGCATCGCCGAACAATGCAATCTGGAACTCGAGTTCAATCGCCTCCTGCTCCCCCAGATCGATATCCCTGACGGCCTCACATCTCAGATATATCTGGAACGCACGTGCTGGGAGGGCTTCCAGCGTCGCTACCCAGGCGAACCGTCGACCGCCCGAGCGCGTATGGAGTATGAACTCGATGTCGTCCGGCAGATGGAGTTCGCAGATTACTTTCTCGTCGTTTGGGACATCGTTGCTCACGCCCGGGGAAAGGGAATCCTTGTTGGCGTTCGTGGCAGCGCTGCCGCAAGCGTCGTCCTCTATTGCCTCGGCATCACGGACATTGACCCGCTCCCGTATGACCTCGTATTCGAGCGTTTCCTGAACCTTGAGCGCAAGGAGATGCCGGACATCGACCTTGACATCGAGGACGCCCGCCGCGCCGAAGTGCTCGAGTACACGATGGAACGGTTCGGCCGCGACCGAGTGGCCCAAATCATCACGTTCGGGACCCTGGGGTCCAAGGCGGCGATCAGGGACGTGGGGAAAGTCTTAGCAATGCCTGTCGCCGATGTGGATCGGGTGGCCCGCCTGGTTCCGAGTGGGGCCCATCCGGTCAAGCTCGATGACGCTCTGAACGAAGTTCCCGAGCTTCGGGAAGCCTACGATCATGATGCCAAAGTCAAACGCCTGATCGACACGGCGAAACAACTTGAAGGGGTATCCCGGCACGCCAGCACCCACGCGGCTGGGGTCGTCATCTCCCGGGAACCGCTCGTCAACGTGGTCCCACTCCAGCGGCCCACCCGCGGAGTCGAGGATGAGGCGATGCCGATGACCCAGTGGGATATGGACACCGTTGCGAAGGTCGGCTTGCTGAAGATGGACTTCCTCGGCCTCAGCAACCTCACAACCCTGACGAGGACCCGAGACCTCATCGCGAAGACTCGGAACGAGACCGTCGACCTCCAGAAGATTCCTTCGGACGACTCCGCGACGTTCGAGCTGCTGGGGAAGGGCGAGACCACCGGCCTGTTCCAGCTCGAGGGTTCAGGGATGCGGCGGTGGATCAAACAGTTAGCGCCACAGAACTTAAGCGACGTGTCCGCCATGATCGCCCTGTACCGACCGGGACCGATGGAACACATCCCGAGATTCGTCGACTCGAAATTCGGGCGCACGGCGATCAGTTATCCGCATGAGGACCTCGCGGAGACGCTGGACGACACATACGGTGTCATCGTGTACCAAGACCAGGTGCTCCAGATCGCCCGACAGTTCGCGGGTTATTCATTGGGAGAAGCCGACATCGTCCGCAAGGCTATGGGCAAGAAAATCCCCGCAATCATGACACAGGAGCGTGATAAGTTCATCGAAGGCGCCCGAGGGAAGGGCTATAGCGACGAAGAGGCGACTGCAGTCTTCGATCTCATCGAACCGTTCGCCGGCTACGCATTCAACAAGGCGCACAGCGTCAGCTATGCCTACATCGCCTATATGACGGCCTACTTCAAGGCCAATTACCCCGTCGAATACATGACGTCGCTGCTGAACTCCAACATCGGTGACCAGGAAAAGGCGGGCACGCTGGCAACCGAGTCCCAACAAACGCTCGGGATCGACATCGGCAGAGCAGACGTGAACAAAAGCCAAGTCGAGTTTTCGATCGAGGGCGACCCGCGTTCGAACGACCAAGCAACCATCCGGACCGGGTTGGCCGGCGTCAAGAATGTCGGGCACGGAGCCGTTGAGTCACTGATCGCCGAACGTGACGAAAATGGCCCGTTCGAAACCCTGGACGATTTCATCCGACGGGTGGACACGCGAGCGTTAAACCGCCGAGCGTTCGAGAGTCTCGCGAAAGCAGGCGCATTCGATGACCTCGGACCACGTGGCGCTCTGGCCGAGAACGCCGAGCGAATCATCGCGCTCTCCCAAAAGGAGCAGCAGGTCCGGGAATCGCAGCAGGGAACGATGTTCGACTTGCTTGGCGGCGGTGAAAACGCTCCGATGCCGATGTTCGAGCTTGAGGGGGAAGATTCCTCGCCCGGTGAGAAAGCCGTCTGGGAGCGGGAACTAACGGGGATCTCGTTCACGGAACCGGGAGTGTCGTTCGAGCGACTCCGCAACCTGGTGGGCACGGAAGCCGTCGACTGCGGGGACATCGACGCTAGCATGGACCGCCAACGGGTGAAAATCGTCGGCCATGTCGCGTCGGTGCGGAAAGGGTTCACGAGGGAAGGCGCGCCCTTCGTTTCAGCCCTGCTCAAGGATCTTTCCGGTGAGATCGAGGTCACCGCGTGGCGGGAAACGTTCCAGAGCACCGAGGCGCTCTGGCAGGTAAACATGCCGCTGGTTATCGATGGTCGTGTGCGGGTCCGTGACGACCGCCTCTCCCTCGTCTGTAACGAGGTTCGGACCGTTCGTCTCGAACCTGAAGAAGAGTCAACGGAGTCTGAGGAGGAGTTGACCATTACGCTCCCCGGACAGGTTAGCCTCGCAGACACACGGGACCCGGAAGGCCTCTATGCCGACGGAGCGCCGAGCGAAAGCTCCGAAGGCGAACCGAAGGAAACCGTCGACTCAACGGTCGTCGAAAATCCGAATAGTTCTACCTCGAACGGGGTCTCCAGTCCGCCAACCATCGAGAAAACCGTCAGAACGAATGCGGGGTCGAATGGGGCTACATCGGCCGAAGGGTCCGGTGAATCGATCACCAGCGGGCCGACCACTAACGACGGCTCGTGGAAGGGTCCGATGGTCGTCACGGTCCAGGAGACCGCCGATGTGGATGAAGACACCTCACTTTTGAACCGTGTATTCGAGGTTCTCCAGCGTCACCCGGGCGAGGTTCCG
>JASLZO010000219.1 GCA_030754805.1 Dehalococcoidia bacterium | reverse complement strand
GGCGAACATGTTCGCCACCCGTCGTTGGAACCTCGATCCAACTCTGACGCCGGGCGGAGGCGCTGTGGACGATCGCGCCCTGTGGTTGGTTTCTTCCGTCAGGGAGTTGGGCCGGTAGCCACAGGCGGAGCTCAAGGGTCATCCCGGCGGAATGCGGTGGGACCGGCGATCCCGGCTCGAACTCGCCGACCAACTCCTCGCCAGCCTGACCGGTGCCATTGATGAGCGCCCTGCCGATGATCGGCTCGGGATCCGGCGTGGGAGTCGGTGATGGGACGGGAGTGACGGTTGGAGGGTCGAGTGAGAAGGCACCCGGAGCCGGGGTGGGCGGGACGGGGGTCGGTTCGACGGTCGGGGAAGCGTTTGGGGCCGGGTCGGACGCGGCGATGGGGACACATGCTCCCGTGGTGATTACCGCGAGGGCCGTCAGCCCTATGGAGAAACGAATCCGTGCTAGGCGTGTCCTGGTTCCGGGTCCTCGATTCATCGAGAGTCGTCGGTGGCGGGTCTAATCCAGACGCGCGACGCGATCTCGTAGCCGAGCGTTATTGGTGGGTGGCCATCGACCACCAGGTCCATGACCCCACGATATCTCGCGGCGTCCGAGATACGCACCTCCGCGTCTGGAAGGACCCCGGACCCGACGAGGAATGTGAGAAGGTCGTGGTCCTCTTCTGGGATTCGGTCGACGACGAACGTTTCTCCGGGGGGCGCCGAGTCGAGAGGGATGGCGTCGACGGCCTTCGATACGTATCCGCTACCGGGGATGGGGCGGCCGAACGGGCACGTGGATGGGTTGCCGAGACGGTCGACGATCCTGATCAACAGACTCGGGGAGATGGCGTGCTCAAGGCGATGGGCCTCGACGTGGGCGTCGGCGATGCTTACGCCGAGGAGATCGACCACCAGGCGTTCGGCGAGGCGGTGGCGGCGGACCATGTCCTCGGCGAGGACGAGACCACGCTCGGTGAGCTGAACCTCTTTGCTCTTCGTAGTCCGGACCAGATTCTCGCGCTCCATGCGGCGGACCATGCCGGTGACCGTGGGGAGGGAGGTGCCTAGACCTTCGCTCTCCGGAACGCGAGTACGGAGGTAGTCGGCGAGTTGGCCCAACGAAGACCTAAGAGCCTCCTCCTTGAGGATGAAGAGTGCGAGGAGGTAGTTCTCGGCGACCGGCGAGAGGCGCTCGGTCCTGTCGTGGCTGGCCATGAAGAACGATAATCCCGACGAAACAGAGTGGTCAATCCGGCATATTCAATTCACACATGCCACTAGATGTGCGGTCCGTGACCCCCGCAGAGGCGCATATACCGATTTCCTTGACCCTCGTTGGAACGCGGGCGCATACTCGCTTCACCAATCAACCAGATATCCGATACCGGGCGGAATACACGATGAAACTCTCCGTTCTTCAAGAGAACCTGAACCGAGGTCTGGGGACCGTGAGCCGGGCAGTGGCGACACGCTCCACCCTTCCGATCACGACGCACGTGTTGCTCCAGACCGAGGATTCACGACTTCGGCTGGTGGCGACGAACCTCGAGATCGTGATCTCGTGCTGGATCGCGGCGAAGGTGGAAGTTGAGGGTGCCATCACGGTGCCCGCGCGCATGCTGAACGAGTTTGTTGGGTCACTTCAGCCGGATACGATCGAGATGGAGCTTGACCAATCCACGCGACAACTGGATGTCGTTTCGGCCCGGGTGAATGCGAAGCTCAGCGGGCAGGACGCTGATGACTTCCCGCCCGTGCCCCAACTCGGCGAGGGAGTGACGATCGAGTTGGAGCCGGACCAGCTACGAACGAGTATCGACCGGGTGGCATTCGCGGCGGCGACGGACGACGCGAGGCCCGTATTGACAGGGGTCCATACGTCGGTCGACGGAGATACATTGACGTTTGCGGCTGCGGACGGGTTCCGTTTGGCGGTGCAGACCGTTCGGTTGGGCGCTACGGCGTCTGAAAAGGTGGACGTGATTATCCCGGCGCGAGCGTTAAGGGAGTTGGACCGGCTGCTGGCTGACCAGAGCGAGAAGGTCATGATGACCGTGAACCCCCAGCGGAGCCAGGTGCTGTTCCGCCTGAACGGCGTGGAACTCGTCTCTCAGCTGGTGCAGGGGGCATTCCCGAACTACCGGCAGTTGATTCCGGAGAGCACGACGACGAAGGCCGTCGCAGACGTGTCGGATTTCCTCCGCGTCACCCGGACGGCGGCAGTGTTCGCCCGAGACGGGAACAACATCGTCCGGCTGTACATGACGGCTGGCGAGAACGAGATGGCGGGGACGGTGCGATTGGAGTCACGTTCGGAGGAGATCGGAGGCGGGGAAGGGACGATCGATGCGCTGGTCGAAGGACCAGAGAGCCAGATCGCGTTCAACTCCCGGTATCTGCAGGACATCCTGGGCGTGCTGGGTCGGGGCAAGGTGACACTGGAGACGACCAGTCCGTCCAGCCCGGGTACGTTCCGGCCGGTTGATGACGAGGACTACCTGCACGTCGTGATGCCGATGTTCGTCCAGTGGTGATAAACACAGGTAGTGCCGGGGTTCCTTTTCAAGTGAAGGTGACCCTTTGACCAATAGCCTCGCCCATCCCGGCGGACGATCGAACAGGTTCGGATAGCGGTCCGGTCTCACTCCCGGAGTTCGTTTGCATCTTGTTGGAGCGGTACCTCGGGCTCGAGGAGACCGCTGGCGATTGTCTCCATCATTGGCTGTTACCACCATCGATGCAAACCAATGGCAACCAACATTAAGAGGAAACCAAGGGGATAGAGCGAACTGTACTCGTCCATGGCGCCCACCCGAATCATG
>JASLZO010000218.1 GCA_030754805.1 Dehalococcoidia bacterium | reverse complement strand
GCAATTCTCACCGGCTCTGGCCTGTTCCTTCTCGCCGGCGGGACGGTGCTGTTGTTCCGACAGGATCTGTGGCGACACTGGCAGGTCGAATTGAGAGCGTGGTGGGATCGCTGACACCGAGCATTTCGTGCGGCCACAATGATTGGAATGGTCGCGGGGTCCGTCTGGGCTGGGATCAGACGTGGAACGTCAACTCCACCCTTCGGTAGTTCCAACGGAGAAGGCCGAGCCTGACGCTGGCTCTCCGCCTACGTGTCGGATGAAAGCCTGCTCGCGCTGATCGGGAGCGAGGGCGCTTTGGGGATCGCCTACACGAACGGCAGCATCGCATCGCAGACGCGGGCGGACGCCAGGACGCCCGTCGTCGTGCACGGGGCTCCAATTTCCTCGATAGACATCTCTCGTGGTAGGACGTTCATTGCGATGCGGTGGACCCTGGAGCCCCCCCCCCCGCCCTTTGGACAAAGACGTCTAAGTTGCCTGCGCCGAGAGAAAGAGCCGCTATCACCCGGTCCTATGCTTAGCATTGGCCGTCCGTCTTTGATTAGCCCATCTTCCAGACCGGCGGCCGTTTTTCCGCGAAGGCCTTTGGGCCCTCGACCGAATCCTCAGTCTGTTGAATCAGCTTGTTCGTGTCAGCGGAAAGCTTCTGTGCGTACTCGATCGGCATATTCTTTCCAGTCATGACGATGCGTTTGATCGCTTGCACCGCCAAGGGCGCGCAGAGCTGGATATCATCCGCAAGTTTCTCGGCGCGCTCCATGAGCGCGTCGCGATTTGGAAGCACCTCTTGAACGAGACCCATGCGAAGCGCGTCCTCTGCCGAAACTCTGTTACCCGTCAGTTGCATGTACAGGGCGTTTCCGAGTGTGGTCATGCGACTGAGGTTGTGTAGGCCATACCCCGCGAGCAGGCTCCAGCGTGGCTCCGGTAGGCCAAATTGCGACTTTGCCGTGGCGATGCGAAAGTCGCAATACAGCGAAATCTCAAGCCCGCCCGCGACGCAGAACCCGTCGATAGCTGCAATCACTGGCTTCCACAGTTCGACATTCCAAACGGTGCGCATCGGCCCGGTGTTGCCCGCCTCAGTGTCGTCTGCGCGCTCTTTCAGGTCCATCCCAGCGGAAAAGGCGCGGCCACCGGCACCCGTGATGATTCCGACCAGGATGTCTGGGTCTCGGCCCATTTCCTCCCAAGCGTCCGCGATGGCCGCTTGTGTCGCACGGTTGAGCGCGTTCATCGACTCCGGACGGTTGATAGTGATGTGCGCGACTCGGCCGCGCTTCTCGTAGAGTAGCGTGTCTGCCCCTGCGGTCATCGAGCATCTCCTTTGAACTAGGTGTGCGCGTTTTCCTTGGTGCTCCGCCTGGAAGCCGTTCGAGAGCGAACCCATTATCGCACCAGGTTGCGCGGGATGAGTTCAGGGGGTGAGGCGCAAGTGCTTGGGCGGGTCGAGCGGGAGGGCCCATTCGATCTCGGCGTGGTCGAAGTCGCGGTGGTAGGCGTTCGAGCCGTCGATCCCTTTCTGATAGGCGCGCTCGAAGGCGGGCCAGTCTTCGCTCTTGATCGCCCTGGTGAGTGCCAAGACGTGGCCTCCGAGGGACGCCTCGAGGTGGTCCTTGTACTTGGGTCGTGTTACCGCGCCTAGGCGGAGCAGGCCACTGGGTTCGCTCCGCTGGCGGGTAGCTAGAGTCCAGTTTCCACCCTTTGCGGCGTAGTAGAAGATCCAGTAGCGCTCGCTGACCTGAGGCATGATGCATCCGAGGCCGGGTTGTAACTCTGCGATCGGGTCGAGAGAGAGGTCGGTGTGCTTGGTGTATCCGACGGGTCCCGGGATTTCTTCGATCATCGAAAGCTCCTTATCGACGTGCGAGATAGGTAGAAATCGCACTTGTAGTATGACGACGAAGTCCGAACGCTTGACCAGTTTTTAGACCCAGTCTAGAATCGATTCAAACGGTGACCAATGCGCGTTGTTGGCGGTAAGGCTCGTGGCATGACCATCATGGTTCCATCGGTACCGGACATCCGTCCGACGACGGACCTCGTCCGTGGCGCGATGTTCTCGATGCTCGAGGCCCGTGGCGCCGTCGAGGGCAAGCGCGTGCTGGACCTCTTTGCTGGAAGCGGTGCTCTGGGGATCGAGGCGCTGAGCCGTGGTGCAACCCACGCGGACCTGGTGGAGCAGAACTCCAAGGCGTGCGCGACGATTCGAAAAAACCTCATGGCGATTCACCTCGAAGACCAGGCATCGGTCGTGGCACTTCCGGTGGCGAGGGCGCTTGGTGGCCTGAACGGCTCGTACGACCTGGTGTTCATGGATCCTCCCTACGCGAACGCGTCGGAGATGACCGACGTCATCGACCGACTCGTGACGGGGAACCTGCTAGATGAAGGGTCGACGGTCGTGGTTGAACAGTCGTCAAGGAACCGACGAGATTTCGCGCGAGCAGGTGAGATGCGCCTGGAGCAGGAAAAGACCTACGGCGACACGGCTGTGTCAATCTACATCGTCGATCACGATATGAAGGAACTACACCGATGATACGGGCGATCTATCCGGGGAGTTTCGACCCGATTACGAAGGGCCACATCGAGGTGGCCGAGCGCGGGTCACGGATCTTCGACGAGTTGGTTGTCTGCGTCTACGACACACCCTCCAAGAACCTCTTGTTCGAGACGAACGAGCGGGTGGACCTGGCGGAGCGCTCGGTCTCACACCTGAGCAACGTGAGCGTGGAACGGTATACGCGGGGCCTGACGGTGCAATTGGCCCGCGACTTAAACGCCGGTGTACTTATCCGCGGCCTGCGGAGCATCA
>JASLZO010000217.1 GCA_030754805.1 Dehalococcoidia bacterium | reverse complement strand
AACGGTGAGGGGCACTGGGTTGCGGAGGTCGGGACGGGAACCTGGGAGTACAACGAACGAACCGGAATCGCGAAATGTGTCAGGGACTCCATCCACGCTCGTGCCGAGGTTCCCAACCCACAGGAAGTGGCCCCAGGTGTCTAGCTCCGAGTAGCCACGTCTGCCTCGACCATCTTCAAGAAATCGTCCATCGCGACCGCGCCCAGGTTCTCGTTCGAGCGGAGACGAACGGATACGGCACCAGCCTCGGCCTCACGGTCGCCGACCACCAACATATAGGGGATGCGCTGCAACTGTGCATCGCGGACCTTGGCATTCATGCGCTCGTTGCGCGCGTCCAGATTGACCCGGAACCCGGCGCCATGGACGCGCGATTCAACCTCGCGGGCGTAGTCGAGGTGACGGTCGGCGATCGGAATCACGACCACCTGCACCGGCATGAGCCACACGGGAAACGCGCCTTCGTTGTGCTCGATCAGTACGCCGAGGAACCGTTCGAGGGACCCAAGGATCGCCCGATGGATCATGACTGGGCGGTGGCCGGACCCGTCTTCGGCGATGTACTCGAGCCCGAACCGTTCGGGCAGGTTGAAGTCAAGCTGGAATGTGCCGAGCTGCCACTCTCTACCGATGGCGTCACGCATGAAGAGGTCGATCTTCGGGCCGTAGAACGCGCCCTCGTCAGGGTTCTCTTCGAAGGAGCGACCGGCGCCGATGAGGGCGTCCCTGAGCGCCCCCTCCGCCCTGTCCCACATCTCATCGCTTCCCATCCGCTTCTCGGGCCTCAGTGAGAGCGTGACGCGTGGTTCGCCGAGACCGAAGGCCCCGTAGACGGAATCGGTCATCTCGAGCAGCGAGGAAATCTCACCAGAGACCTGCTCGGGCTCGCAGTAGATGTGCGCATCGTCCTGGGAAAAACTGCGGACGCGGGTCAGCCCGTGGGTGACGCCGGAACGTTCGTTCCGGTGAAGGCGGCCGAAGTCTGCATACCGGAGTGGCAGATCCCGATAGGAATGGAGCTGAGACCGGTAGATGATGCAATGACCGGGGCAATTCATCGGCTTGACGCCGAACTCCCGCTCGTCGACCTCCGTGAAGTACATGTTTTCGCGGTAGTTGTCGTAGTGCCCGGAGGTCTTCCAGAGATCGGTCGAGAAGATCTGGGGGGTAATCACCTCCTGGTAGCCATATCGGTCGTACTGCTCCCGGATGTAGGAGACCATCAGGTTGTAGACGGTTGCCCCTTTGGGAAGGAAGAAGGGCGTGGCCGGAGAGATCGGATCCATGAAGAAGAGTCCGAGTTCGCGCCCGAGGCGTCGATGGTCTCGGTGCTCCGCTTCCTCCAACCGCTGGAGGTGAGCGTCCAGATCTTGCTGGGTCTCGAAGCATACGCCGTAGATCCGCTGCAGCTGAGGGTTATTCTCATCGCCTCGCCAGTACGCTCCCGCGACCCGGAGCAGTTTGAAGGCGGCGACGTTTTCGGTCGAGTCCACGTGGGGTCCCTGGCACAGGTCGGTGAAGCCGTGCTGGGTGTAGGTGGAGACGGAGTCGCCGGGGATCTGCTCGATCAACTCTCGCTTGAAGGGTTGGTCGGCAAAGAAGGATAGGGCTTCAGCCTTCGGCATCTCGTCGCGGGAAAAATCCGATCGCGACCCGATGATCTCCTGCATCTTGTCCTCAATGCCCGGGAGGTCGTCCGGGGTGAGCGCGCGAGGAAGTTCGAAGTCGTAGTAGAAACCGTCTTCGATCGGTGGGCCGATGCCCAGCTTCCCTTCGGGAAAGATCGAGAGGACAGCCTCGGCCATGATGTGGGCACACGAATGCCTGAGTCGGACGAGACGGTCGTTGGCGCCGCCATACGGGCCTTCGGTTTCTTCGGAGGGGCCAGGTTCTTGATGAGTGGTGGTCATGGGCGTTCAAACAGTCTATCCGCGCGTCGATAAGCGATCCAAGGTGCGAGAGACTGCAGAAGCCCCCGAGCGATTCCAGGGGCTTGTCGCCGCAGAAAAAAAGACTGTGATTAGGCTGGAGGCCCGACTCCGGCGCGTTGGAGCATCGCTGGGAATTCCGTCGCGTCACCCACGGGCCAAACCTCGGGATAACTCGATACGGCAACCCAGGTCGCGTGCAGCGCTTCGAACATCGTGTCCTCGTTCGGAACATCGACGATGATCGTGACTGCGCGTCGCGTCACCGCGAAGTACATTCCGATCGGGTTCAGCGCTTGCCAGACTCCGAGCATGGACTGCATCCTTTCCTTATTCGCTTCGATCTCGAGCCCGACATCCGGGTCAATCTCTACCTGTACGAGGTATTTCAAAGCTATCCCTCCCCTTGAAAGATGAACCTGCGGGACTGGCCAAGGCGCGCTCACGCGAGCCCCAGACGGCGAGGTCAGAGCGTGCCATGAATCGCGATCGATGATAATCATGCCGTGCCCGAACTTCCCGACGTAGAAGTTTTCCGAAGGACGCTGGTCCGGCGGGGCCTCGTTGGGTCACGCATCGATGAGGTCGACGTGCTGCGGCCATCGATAGTGAAAGCACCAGACGCCGTGGCCTTTGCGGATGAGCTACAGGGTCGCACCATCGATGCTTTAACGAGAAGGGCTAAGTTTCTGCTGGCGAACGTCGGCGAGGGTTGGCTGGTGCTCCACATGGGGATGACCGGCATGCCGCATATCGAGAACTTGCCGGTGGGGCGATCGCCCTATTCGCGCGTCGTGTTCCGGCTCGATGGCGACCGAGAGTTGCGGTTCGTGGACCCTCGGGTTTTCGGCTCGACCTGGTTTCTCGCTGACACTGGAGATCTTCTTCGAGACCTGGGACCGGAACC
>JASLZO010000216.1 GCA_030754805.1 Dehalococcoidia bacterium | reverse complement strand
GATTCCCCTCCTGCATGACGACGCCCGGAAGGACATCCGGGCTGACGCCGTAGATGTACGTCGACCCAAACGCGTAGACAGGCGTCTCGTCGGGCCCCACATACGCCTCGATCGTCGCGTGGTCCTCGATGGTCGGTGTGCGATCTGCCACTTTGCATGCTCCCCGAGGTTGTCAACGAAGGTTGTGGACGGAGCCGAAGCCATGGCTGGGAAGCCAGTCTGGTCTAGAAGACTCGAACCTCCTCGGCCTCGATGAATGGACGCACGTGTTCCTTGATCCGATCCCGCGTCAGGAGGTCGATTTCACAGTGGACCAGGTCTTCGAGGAAGGCGATCAAGCCGAAGTAGCGACCTGCCGGGCTCTCCGACAGGTCCATGTCGGCCACGACGTCGAGATCGCTGCCGACCTCAGCAGCGTCGCGCGCCACGGACCCCGCGACGCCAATGTTCCGAACACCGTACGACCGCATGCTGTCCGCATTCTCCCTCAGAAGACACACGGCCTCCGCCCGCGAGAGGCGTGTCTTCCGCGGCTCGTAGAACCGTACGTCCTCGCTATGAATCCAGACCGGCAATGCGAAGCCCCAAGTACAGGTTACTCCTCGACACGCGACCCAGTTGCGCAAGTGTAGACCCATCGTGATGGCATCGGAAGACCTGCCTACGGCCTTGTCGTTGACACACACGCGGCATACGCTCATGTTCGAATATCACGCGGCTCTAGCGACTGGGGGCGACGGGCTATGCAGTGGACACGACGCGACTGGCTGCGACACCTCGCGTACCTTAGCGTCGGTGGTGCCAGTCTCAAGTCGGCGTGGACTTCCCAGACGGGTCCAGCGCCCAATCCCGGAGGAACCCGCATGACCGACACGCGCAAACCATACGTCTACGTGACGCTGGAAGGTCCTGACGACGGTGGCGACTTCGGGCGGAACACGCCCGGAACCCGGTCCGGCGGGATCCAAGAGGCTGTCGACTATGCGCATGCGAACTTCCGCGACGTCTACGTCTTCGGCGGGCGCGGCGGTATGCACGACACCAAGGGATACGACGACAACGTCTACCTCCTCCACGAGACCCTCCGCATACCGTGGAGCCAGGACTTCCGCTTCGACGGAGGCAACTACGTCCTCGCGTACACTCAGCCGACCGGCGACGCGATCCTCGTCGACAGCCAGATGAACTGCCGGTACAAGTTCGGATTGATCGGTTCGATGTCGCGTGACGGCGCCGGCGTCCGCATTCGTCCCGTGACGCCCGGACCGGACGACTTCGTGACCGTGGTCGCATGCGTGTTCGAGTTCTCGGCCGTCGTCTCCCAGGGCGAGTTCGGCGACGGCATCGTCATCGATCCCACCCACGGCGGTGTCTCCGGCACGCGATTCCTCGCCGAAGAGACGAACACGATGGCGCGAGGCCTCTACGTCGTCGACGACGGATCAGGGCACGGCTTCAACAACAACGTCGTCGAGATCATGTTCACGAACCAGAACCACGCTGTCGGGGACGCCGTCGGCATGCGCGTGGGCGACCCCGGATCTCGTGGGATCCAGCACAACACGTTCCGAAGCGCGCTCCATGCGCCGCGCGGCGTGCACATCGACCCGGAGACGAAGGCGATCGTGCCGAAGGAGGGCATGGACACTCCCCAGGGTGCGATGGGAGCCCAAATACACGCCCACAGCAACGTCTTCCACCTCGCGTTCTACGGCACCTGGCTTCCCGGAAAGAACATCGTCTTCGAGGAGGGCGCGCGCGACAACACTGTCCATGCGTTCAACCTGCCCCACGGCATCACCAACAACGCAGAGAACCCGACGAACCGCGTCGTCACCAACTCGACGGTTGGATTCGCCGTCGAAACACCGGCTTTCCCGTCATCGGGTTCCGGACTAGCCAACACGTCCTCCCACACGGTCGAGGTGTTCGTTACTCGACCCGGGAACGTCTCCGCGTGGACGATCCAGGACGCAAACGGCGCCGCGCACACCTTCGAGGGGGAGCTCGCCGTCGGGCAGTCGTTCCCACTCGATCCGGGCGATCGCGTCACGTTCGACTACGCGGATCGACCCGACTGGGTCTGGAAGGCCATGAGGTAGAACGGGGTAGAACCAGGTCGAACGAAGAGGGCCCCGACGTTCCGTCCGATCTCCGGAGCCGAGGCGAATGCCGGCAGCGGTTCCTACCGGAGGAGATCGGCTTTGACAGCTTCGATGACTTTGGAGAAGATCGATCTGCCTGAGCAACGGCCCGCGCGACGTCGGAGAGCGATCAGGGGGGTGACTGATGGCGAGCGTATCGAGAACGACTCTCTCTTGCCCATGGATTGATGCATCTGGTGTGCGCTCGAGGCTCATTTCGGATATTCTCACGGGAAGTAATCGTGCACTTCGGTGTTGCGTCGGTCATCTGGGAAATCTCGGATAACCTGAGGCTGCCGGGGCGCACAGTCCGAGGCATGGAAGGTGCGATCATGGCGACGTTCACAGAACCGAGCGCAAGGTCGAGCCGCGGTACGTCATCGCGGCGACGATTTCTAGGTCAGGTCGGGCTGCTCGGAGCCGGTACTGTCCTGTCCTGTCCTCTCGGTCGGGAGGTGTTTCGATGCCCTTATCGCAATCCGATTCGCACCTTCCCGCGCTCATCCTCGAGGATCGGGCGCGACTCGCGATCAACGTGCTCACCCGCTTCGCGAATCCGGACGACCCGACGATCACGTACGGCGTCGGCCACTTCAATCGTAATCCGCAGACGGTGCAGCACCTCCAGCACTGGTACGGTAAGTTCATGGAGTCGCTCGCCCTGATGCGTCGCATCACGACGGAAGGCGGCAACGAGGAGGTCGACCGAATCGGCCGGAACACGTTCCTCAACCATCTCCGAGAGACGAAGCCGTCGCTGCTCGGTCCGGAGGGCGGGTG
>JASLZO010000215.1 GCA_030754805.1 Dehalococcoidia bacterium | reverse complement strand
CGTCGTCGGCGACGACAGACTGCTCGATCGCCGATTCTCGAACCTTGACCAGAGGAAGCGGGCGGAGGAACACATCGATGCCGTGATCTCCGAATGGACGATGAGCCGAGACCCGGTCGGCATCATGAAGCTGCTCCAAGAAGCTGGAATTCCGGCGGGCAGGGTTGCCAACAACCAAGAGTTGCTGCGCGACCCGCATCTGGCGGAAAGAGATTTCTTCGTTGACCTCGACGACTACGACACAGGACCGAAGCGATACGACGGGCAATCCATACGAGGAAACATCATCGACAAGTCGGATTGGAAGCCGTCGCCCTTGCTGGGGCAGCACAGCCGGGACGTCCTGGTGAATGTCCTCGGCCATACAGCCAGCGAGTGCGACGCTCTTGCATCCGAAGGCGTAACTGTTCTCAACGACCAACCCTCTCCGTAGTGGGAGGAGCAATACCGATTAGGCGTGATCGTGCCACAAAACCGTTCGCCCCTTCGGTAAGCTCAGGGCGGGCTCTGAGCCTGTCGAAGGGCCGCCGCCTCATTACACGGCATCCTCAAACAGAAACGGTAAGACTGCGTCAGGCGGACGAATCTATCCGACACGGAGCAGAAAGCAATGGCAACTGAGGAACCTTTCCAGGGACGGATAGGGGTCACCTACCAGGATTCGACCCCTGACTGGCCGACACCCCCTCCGACGTGCGACGGTCAGTCGCCGAATGTCCTCGTAATCCTTCTGGATGACACCGGATTCGGAAACCTGGGCTGTTTCGGCTCGACTATCGAGACTCCGAACATGGACGCGTTGGCGGACAACGGGCTGCGGTATTCCAACTTTCACGTGACGCCTCTCTGTTCGCCGACCCGAGCGTCCCTGCTGACGGGCCGGAACCACCACTCCGTCGGCATGGGCAACATCGCCAACTACCATGATACCGGGTACCCGAGCTCGCGAGCCCTGGTCAGCAGGCACGCCGCGACCCTAGCGGAGATGCTGCGCGAAGAAGGATATGCCACTTTTGCGCTTGGCAAGTGGCATCTCAACCCCTCCGAACACAACTCGGCCGCCGGTCCACGTGAGGGGTGGCCGCTCCAGCGTGGATTCGACCGCTACTACGGCTTCCTGCCGGGCGCCACCGACCAGTTCTACCCGGAGCTGACCTACGACAATCACCCCGTCTACCCGCCGAAATCCCCGGAGCAGGGATATCATCTCACCGAAGACCTGGTCGATCACGCCATCGAATTCATCAGCGATCAGAAGTCGACCTATACGGATAGTCCGTTCTTCATGTACTTCGCTCCGGGCGCGATGCACTACCCCCATCAGGCGCCGAAGGAGTACATCGACAAGTACCGGGGCCGTTTCGACGAAGGGTGGGACGTGATCCGCGAGCAGTATTTCCAACGGCAGATCGAGTCGGGGCTCATCCCCTCGAACACCAAGCTCTCGCCGAGAAATCCGGGAGTGAAGGCGTGGGAGGATCTCAGCCAGAATGAGAAACGGTTCATGTGTCGATTGCAGGAGACGTGGGCCGGATTCCTGGACCACACCGATGCCCAGATCGGTCGCCTAGTCGACCACCTGCGTGAAATCGACCAGCTGAACAACACTGTGATCGTGCTCACGGCGGACAACGGCACCAGCCAAAACGGCGGACCGTACGGCGTGACGAATGCCGGACCGAGCTCGACTCGCAACGCCACGAATCAAGGGCAGACCCTGGGCGAAGCCATAGGTCGGCCTGACCCGGAAGAGGACTTCGACGAAATACAGACCACGCTGGACGACATTGGCGGACCCAGAAGCTACGCCGACATCCCATGGGGGTGGTCGCAGGTAGGGAACACCCCTCTTCGATGGTACAAGCAGGACACCCATGGGGGCGGCGTCAGGGTGCCGCTGATCGTTCACTATCCTTCGGGCGTCAAAGACGCAGGCGGCGTCAGGCGCCAGTTCCACCACGTGAGCGACATCGCGCCGACGATACTCGAGATGGCCGGCGTCAAGCCACGGTCGAGCTACGGCGGATATGACCAGATGCCGATTTCCGGCACGAGTCTCGCGTACACGTTCGCCGACAAAGACGGCCCAACCGAGAAACCGATCCAGTATTTCGAGATGATCGGCAATCGCGGCCTCTGGTTCGACGGCTGGAAGGTCGTCACTCGGCACGAACTCGGCGCCGACTACAGCAGCGAAGAGTGGGAGCTGTACAACCTGGATCAGGACTTCTCGGAGACCAACAACTTGGCTGAGGCCGAACCGGAACGTCTGCGCAAGATGATCGACCTGTGGTGGACGGAGGCGGGCCGCTACGGGGTGTTGCCGCTGGACGACCGCAGTTTCGAGAAGGCCGGACCGAGCAGACAGCCCGGCGCCTACCACGAGTCCTTGAGTTATCACTTCGCCTCGCCAAACGTCCACGTGCCGTCAGCCCACGCGCCCCAAATCAGAAGGGGCGACTGGACATTGACGGCGGACATCGAAATCTCGGGAGCGGACACGGAAGGCGTAATCTACTCGCATGGATCATTCTTGGATGGCTTCTCGCTGTTTGTGCAGGACGGAAGACTGTGCATCGTTCACAACTCGTCAGGCGTCGCAACGATCGGACGCTCCCGAGACACGCTGCTCGACGGGCGCATAACCGTGGGACTTGAGTTCGAGCGCGCAGGCGATGGGGCAGGGACGTTCACCTTCACCCTCAACGGCGAAACAGCCGGCGTTGCCAGTGTTCCCCGTGAAATGGGTGCGTCCAGGGTCGGCGGAGTAGATATAGGTCGGGACGAGCTGGCGCCGATCACCGACCTGTACGACGCCCCGTTCGAGTTCACCGGAGTCATACACTCGGTGGATATACGCGTGGAGCCTAGATGATTCATTTTCACGCCGGCGTCGTGCTTCAAACCGAGCACGATCAGTCGATCTACGAGGATGTGCCGCTAC
>JASLZO010000214.1 GCA_030754805.1 Dehalococcoidia bacterium | reverse complement strand
ATGACGCACCAGCTCCACCGCGCCGGTCCCACCCTGGAGCTCGCCGACTACTGCGGTAAACAACATGTCGCCCCGCAGCGGGACACCGGCCCGCGAAACAGCGACGGTAGCTGTAGCCATCGCGGCGATCCCCGCCTTCATGTTCCCTAACCCGTGACCGTATAGGCGCCCGTCTACCTCGCGGCAATCCCACGGATCGCCCGGGTAGTTCAGCGGCACCGGGTCGATGTCCATGTGCCCGTTGAACATCAGGCTCTGACCTCCGCCCGACCCCGGGACCCGACACACTAAGTTCGGGCGCCCAGGTTCGTCATCGACGTCGATTAGTTCCGCCTCGAGCCCGCGGGCTTGCAACCAAGCGGCCAGATGTTCCATCGCTTCGCGCTCGTGGGGCGGGAAGCTCCGGAACTCCTGAAGCCCACGCATCAGTTCGACCACCTCGCCGCGGTCGATATCCACCTCCAGCCGCGCGGCATCGAATTCCGTCATACGTGACCCCCCTCGGGATTATTGCCCGACCTTCCTGCGGAAGAGTGCCGACAGCGTAGCGAGCCCGCGCAGCCACCGCTACTGCCAGCTCGTAGTCGTCGACGCGCGCCGCCTGGCTGTTGTCCGCGGGTGCGGTGGCGACTCGCTCGACCCGCGGCGCCACGATAAGCTGCTGATTAAGTAGGCAGCCGCTGAAAGGGAGTCGTTTCGAAGTCGCGTTAAGTGGGCAACTTCGAACCCGTAAGCTCGAAACGCGAGTTGGGGTTCTAAGCAGCTAGCAACACTTCGATGACGTGTTTGCGGTGGAGTCGACCCTCCTCCGCCTCCACCAGAAACACGGCACGCGCGACCAAGGTGGCTTTCAATCCGTCAATGAAAGCCGCTTCGGAAGCGAGCCTTCGGAGCGGCTAATCACGAAGGGCAATAGTTAGAGTTGTTGAGGATCTGACGGTCCGTCATCGTTCACGAACTTCCATGCGGTCGATTTCGAGATTCCAAGCGACTCCGAGATCTGCCCGTAACTGAATCCCGCTCTCCGCATCTCCCGCGCTTTCCGAGCCAGTTCCTCCGGCGGAGTCCGATGGCCTTTCCTCGGCGGTCCCGGCTCGGTCCCAACCGTGGAGGACGATGCCCGACCGAACGCTCGAGACAGAGCTGGGCGCCAGAAGGAAGGCAATGGATTCCTGAGGAGCCCGGCGAATCCGGACCTCTCGGAGTGCACCCAACTCCATTGGTGGCGGTCCCCCTGGACCGTCGCGAACGCCGCCCGTGCCCTGTCCGTGAACACGTGAAGCTCCGGACGCTCGAATTGCCTGCTGATCTCGGTCGACTCTTTGATCACCAGAGCGTCAAGTTGCGCGACGATGTTGACGTCGAGCTGTCGAGCTTCTTGTACGACGAAGAACAGGCTCTGTGCCTTTTGCCTGCTCAGGTTGATCATCGAACCGATATCGCGGCCGTCTCGAGTCATTGCATTTCTCGCATTGAATGCCAGGTAGGCCTCGTCAATGAGGGCTACAGCGTTCGTGGGAACGTCTTCGAGCCGGTCGACGGCGCCGATGGAATCGGGAAGGAACTTCCGCGCTGCTTCCGGCAGACCGACCACGTACGGCGCGGCATGATCCCGCGCGACCTCCAGAATCCAATACCCAGCCGCGGTCTTGCCGCTGCCTCGGCCGCCCACGATCGCTGCGACGGAAGGGTGTGGGACAGCACGAAGCCACTCCTCCCGCTCGACTGGAAATAGCCGAACTGGAGGATCGGATTCGGCCGGCAGGGTCGGCGTTGGTGAGTCAGGTTCCGTGACTGGGGCGGGAGGAGTGAAGATCCATGGGGACACCCGCGGCGGTTGAAGTCCTTGCGGCACGACTGGGGTCGAAAGAGTGGGTGTCTCCGGCGGCGGGAGGTTGTCCAGGTAATGCAGCGCCGACTCACCGGCCTTCCAGGCAAGTGGAGCCGCGGCGGCCCCGCCCATCAGGTACGAAGCCCATGGCAAGCCCTGTTGCACAGGTGCGATTGAGGAATCAGCTCGCCCCGATCGACGCGCCTGGGCAGCAAGCACGATTGCGAAGCCAATGCCTCCCAGTTTGATGGCATCTCCCCAAGAAAAGCCAACGTCATCCGGTGAAGATGCCGAACCCCATCCGCGGCCCCCTCCGTCCATACCAAAGCGTCCGATGCTCATGCTCAGTCACCTCCACAGATCAGATCTCGCTTCCGGGTTCGTCCGAATCGTTCGACGAACGCGATCGAACGGGCGAACGTTCGATTCCGAATTTGGCCGAACGCTGTTGCTGCTCGATGTTGAAGCTCTCATCCGGACGCTGTGCGACCGTCGCCGTCGAGGCGTGGACCGATCGCCGCCTCGCGTAGCACCCGCTCGAGAGCGCGGCGGGAGACCACGAGTCGGCGTCCAAGACGGATTACGCCTGGCAGCTTCCCGTTCTTCGCCAGGTCATACGCCAACGAGCGGCCGATTCCGAGGATTAACGCGGCGTCCTCGACGCTCAGCGTCTCCTTCTGCACCGCTGTCATTCGCTTGGGCCTCCGCTTGACACGTGGTTCGGACTGGTTCAATGTACCGACATATACGTATCACTGAGATCTACGTATAAATGAATCTTTCACCGTTTAGTACATTGGTTATATGAGACAGTTACACCCTCCTTCTGTCCGTGCATCCGTCGTTCGGTTGTATCGAGACGGCTACCCAGGCCCGGAGATCGTGCAGATGCGCAGTCGGTTGCGTGACGTTCACCCGGATGGGGTGGCCTGGCTCAAGGTGACGGCGGGCCTCGTGAATCGATGGCTTGCCGCTGCAAGAAGCGCGGATGCCGATCTGGAAATCGAGCATCTGCTCGCCGCACGACGGCGCCGACCTGGGATCTACACCGATTGGAAGCGAGACGGGTACGTGATTTATCCCGCTTTCGTGGATCAGCTACGGCGTCGCGTCTACTC
>JASLZO010000213.1 GCA_030754805.1 Dehalococcoidia bacterium | reverse complement strand
CCCATCGTTGCCGCCGAACAGCTCGATGACGACCAGCTTGCGGTTGGGATACCTCTCCGGGCTGTTGAGCGCACGCTGGGCGGCCAGCACGAGCCCGGTGTTCTGGAAGAAGTTGGGGACACCCACCACACCGGCCGTCGCGCCAATCGCACAGAAACCGGTGCGGAGAAAACTGCGCCGCGAGCAGGCACAGAGCGCGTGATTGTGATCCGCGTAGTCGGAGTAAGACTTCTTGTCTTTCATCTTCTTTGTTTCTCCTTGCTCATCCGAACTGACCCCGGTTCCGTTGTGTGCGGTCGAAGTAGAGCGCGTCACGACACGTTGTACTCCGGCATGCTCATGATCAGGTGAACGACCTGGCGAAGCGTTTCTTCGAGGGTGTCTCCCGAACCGAGGTCGATCATTTGGCCACCGGTTTGGCTGGTCAGGAAGTCCACGATCCTCTGCCGATCGATGTCATCCGGCGAGAACGTCGGAAGGAACCTGAGGATGAAATGATCGACCACCGCGTCGGCAGTTCGCGCGTCAGCCTCCTTGACGATCCGCGTGAGATTGATCTCGGCCGTGGCACGCGGTATGCGCTTCACTCTCGTATAGGCGTAGTCATACTCCGCGCGAACCGCGGTGAACTCGCCACCCCAGGCGTAACGGTCCGGTATCGTGCGGTCCGGGGGCCAGAACGACTCGACCGGCTCGGGGAACAGTACAGAGTTGGCGAAATTCGCCCGGTTGAAGAACATGCCGGGGTTGATCCAGGCAGCACTATCCTTGTCGCCGTTCCATCCCGAGACGTTGGGCGGAAACAGGAGCTCCTGCCCAAGGGCAACCGTCGAGACGCGGAAGTCTGGAATGGTGGGGAGCACTTCGACTCCAAGCTTGCGGTAGGTGGAGACGGTAAAGTGCACCGGGGCCTTGATCATTTCCCCCATGCTTGCCGGGCTGTAGAAGTCCTTCGAGAGAAACAGTGTCCGAAGCAGCGGTTTGAGCTCGTAATCGTTGTCCCGAAGCACCGCCGCCAATCGCTCCTCGAGCTCCGGGGTGAACTCTCCGCGAACGAAGAACATCAACATCTTCCGTGCGATGAAGCGTGCGCTGGCCGGCTTGTCGAGGATCAGCGCGATGATGTCGTCGCCGTCGTAGTGACCCGTTTTGCCAAAGACGAGCTTCTCGCTGGGGTCGTGACTGTCCCTGTTGAACAGGAACGACGGACCGACGTTGGTCCACCCGGTGAAGGCACGCGCGGCCTCTTTGATGTCGTCCTCGGTGTAGTTGTCGAGCCCGAGGGAGAAGAGCTCCATGATCTCGCGGGCGAAGTTCTCGTTGAACTGTCCCTTCACGTTCTGGTTGCCATCCAGGTAGATGAGCATCGCGGGGTTCTTGGACATCGCCGTCAGCAGCTCGGCGAAATTGCCCGCGGCGTGCGCGCGCATCGTCTCCAACTGCTGGATCACCAGGCGGTAATCAGCCACCTTGTCGGCAGAATTGGCAAAGTGGCCATGCCAGAACAGCACCAGTTTCTCTTCGAGAGGTCGTCTGGTGGTCAGCATCCGCTCGGCCCACCACTGCTCCAGACGATAGACTTCGAGCAGGTCGGGGCGTCCGCTCTGGATTGCCGCGGAGGCGTCTCGTGATCGCAGTTGGTTCACGACCCCGTACACGTCCGGACTTGCCGACCCGTCGTCGTTATCCGGGGTCGGGTACATCAGTAACGGGACGTAGGCATAGTCGTCCGGTGTGGTGAGCGTGAGCTCCTTGATGTAGGAAACGTTCGTCGGGCGACCCGGTCGACGGCCGCGTGCGCGCATGGTGACCGTGCCGACGGGAACCGATTCGAATCGAAATCGCCCCCAGTCGTCGGTGAGCGCGGTCCGTGTCCCCTGACCGGGCACTTCCAGATAGACCTCGATGCCCCGGAGTGGGACCCCGCCCACACCGCCCTCAGCATTCTCCGCGCGCCCGGCAACCGTGGTGGTGCCCTGCCAGGCCGAGGCTTTGCCCCCGGACGGGGGAAGCCCTTCGTATATCCCGGACTCGTCGAACGGCGGAAGGTGGCTGTTGTCAATCTGCTCGTAATCGACCAGGGAGTCGACCGCCTCGGCCGGTGTCATCGAAGCCAGTCGCTGAATCTCTTCCGGTGTGCCGCCAAAACCTGCCCGCTCGAGCAGGTGCGCGGCCCTGTCGTAGCTCCAGTCTTCAGGGCCGATTGGCGTGAGGTCACCGACCCATTCAATGGGCCCTGACCCTCTGTTCGCAACCGGGGCACCGGATTGAGCACCCAGACCGACCGCAAGAGCGGTGCAGACAACCACAAGTGCCGACACCAGTCCCACAGTCAGGGTTCGTGAACGATGTCGCTCACTCATCGTTGGCCTCCTGAACCTGGAACTCCCACGCCCGAAAGCGGGGGAGTTCACCCATCCCAGAACGTGACTCCAAGAAACTGCGGACTTCTGATCCGCCTCATGCTAGCGGTTCGACGCGCTCGCGCCATATGACACCGGTCATATCCCGAACGCGACGTGGAGGGGGAAGCTGGTGTCAGGCTCGCGTGATTTCCAGAGCGCTTTCTGGTGCGGGGCGCTCGGCTGGCCGGGAAGAGGGCCATTCTGGCCGAAGGTGATGAAGGGGCACCGCCGGAGGAGGTTGCCTCGCCCGGATAGCGCTCTCGAAATCCTGTGAGCAGCCCGGCCCGGTCACCCTCGGCGGAGCCACCGGGCGAGGAGACCTAGCCGACCCATTCCTGCCAGCGCCGGGCGCCCGTGCCTGACCGCGATACCCGCCACAACTTGCAGTGAGCCGGCGGCGAGGCCTATGCCATCAGCAAGACGAGGGCGTACCCGACAAGAACGCCGACAGGCGGCGCATCGAACGGCGAACGGCGCCCCCGGGACGACGTCGGCCCGAGCGTCGCTCCGGGTGTTCTGGGTGCCATTGGTGCTGACGCTCGGTCTCGGCTTGCTC
>JASLZO010000212.1 GCA_030754805.1 Dehalococcoidia bacterium | reverse complement strand
GCCAGGCGTTCTTGTTCGCCTGTGCCAGCGCCTTGACCGGCTCGCCGTCGACCTCCATGTCGAAGAGGATCGGCTGCTGGCCGTTGTCGTAGTCCCAGACGTCGTGGTGCACCTGCTGGTAGTACCACTCCAGCCGCCCGGTCTCGAGCGACAGCGCGAGAATCGAATCAGAGAACAGGTTCAGGCCGGACCGTTTCGTGCTGTCGCCGAACGGGTTACCGACCGCCACATACAACATCCCCAGCTCTGGATCGATCGACGGGGTCTCCCAGATGCCACCGCCCTCACGACCGCCTCCCACCCAGGTCGCACCGGCAATCTCCCAACCCTGGTCATTCTCATCCTGGGGAATCGTGTTGAAGTGCCAGAGCACATCCCCCGTCTTCGCATCGACCGCCAAGACGTGCCCTCCCGGGATCCGGCTTTCGCTCCGAGTCGAGCCGACGTAGATCACCCCGTCATGGATCTGGGGCGCCGTCGTGAACCAGTACCCCATCGAAATCGCCGTCTCGACCTCCGGGTACCGAAGCCTGAGCACGTCGAGGATCACGCTGGCCTGGCCGTTGTCACCGAACCCCTCGATCGGCTCACCGGTCTTCGCGTCGAGCGCGAAGATGAACGAGCCGGCGGCGCTGTAGATCACCCCGTCCTCATAGGTGACACCACGGTGCCGGAAGATATAGCCTGCTTGCCTCGCCCCCCCGAGCAGCTCCGTCACGTCGTAGGTCCAGATCAGATGGCCGTTGGCAGCGTCGACGGCATAAACGCTCCCCCTCGAGTCGGTCACATACATGGCCCCATCGATGATCACCGGCGTCGTCTGATTGCTGACACCGTCGATCACCCCGTGCTGAAAGAGCCACCGCGGTGTGAGTGTCGCCACGTTCGACCTGTTGATCTGGTCCATCGGCGAATAGCGGCCACCGTAGAGGTCCAGATTGTGGAGCGGCCAGTCGATGTTCTGACCGTTCTGTGCCCATGCCGACCCCCCGAGCACCGTCATCAGCACAAACAGCCCCAGCACCTTCGTCACACGCGTTTTCCTCATGAAGATGATCCCCCCCTCGCCGAAAGCATACGAGAGCATAGTTGAAGCAGGCCGCGATGTGAATCAGACCACCGCTGACGGGGCGATATGGCCCACTCCTCGCAGCTCGGATCCTAAATAGTCCGCAATTGCCCCCATACCGGTCTGCCCTGCTCCGGCCACAGCCTCCGCCTCGCTGTTGTAGTTCGTGTTCGTGTTGATGTCGTAGGTGTAGGCCTCCCCGTGACAGTCGACGATGAACTCGATGCCGGCGATGTGGATGTCGTTGTCGGCCAGGACGCGCTCGTAGCGCGCCACCAGCGGGTGATCGAACCCCTCGACGATGCGAAACAGCGACCCACCCCCCTCTCCTGCTGGACAGAAGGCATCGTCCACGCGGCACGCGTCGGCCGGACACAGCTCGAACCCCTGACTCGTGTCTACGCGGACGGCGTACAACAGCCGTCCGCCTACGAATTCCACCCGTGTGATGAATGGCTCCGGCGCCTCGATATATTCCTGGATCAGCGTAATGCCATCCACCGACGGCTCGAACGCGACGCCCTCCACATAGCGCCCCAGCGCCTCGGCATCGTGAAACAGTCGGACACCGAGCCCCTTTCCGGCCCGATTGTGTTTCGTAATGAACGGCGGCGGAAAACCCCGTGCCGCTTCGACGACGCGCTCTCGCCCAATGGCGGCCACCGTGCGCGGCGTCCTGACCCCATGCGATTCCAACGCGGCATATTGCGCAACCTTGCTGACCTCGAGCTGTAGCGCGCGCCCCCCGTTGACCACCCGACGGCCGTGCCGTTCGAGCCAGGCCAGTACCGCCGCGGCGTATTCCGGTCCGTAGCGATGCCCGCGGGTGTGCGACGAGGCGCTCATCCGGTTGTAGAACACCCCGTGGGGTGGCGAGTGGGTCAGGTCGAGGGTACCGGAGTCGAGAAACCACTCGGCGAACGGCAGGTCACGCTCCCGTAACGCCACCCGCAAGGGCTCCACCCAGGCGGCGTTCTCGTGCAGCACGTGGATTTGGCTCATCGATCCTTCCCGCCATCCCGAGGGACGAACGCGCTCAGGGCCCGGTGTCGCGAGACATCTTCGACGGCCGCTTCGTCACATGCGGGCACGCACCTTGTTGCACCTCGACGATGGCTCGGCCCCGCATAGCGTGGCTGCAGGAAAAGCCATCTAGCGATGCTGTGCTGACCACCGTCAGTGTTCTGTGAGGCGCCGCATCGCTAGAAACGAGGGTTCACGACATTATTGAAGATCGACCCGAACGTATAGCTGAACCCGAAGGAAATGCTGTAGCGGGAGTCTGTGGCGAGCTGCCGTCGCTCGAGCAGTATCTCCTCGTCCGACAGATCCTCCTTGGCCAGATGCAGCTGATCGCGCACCAGCGAGGTGCTGGCGTTGACGTTCAGTGAGAGGCCGCGGACCACACGAAAGCGGAGATTCCCGGAGACCGACGTGCTGTTCTTGCCGAGGTCGTTGAGAAAGCTGTTGTAACGGGCCCGAATCCTGCTGTCGCCCCAGGGCTGCTCGAAGTCGAACGTCACTTCGACCTCCTGGGAGCCGAGCGTCTCCTCGGTCTTGCCAAAGATCGTCTCCTCTTCGTAGTCGAACGCCTCCACCCCCACCTCGTAGGAAACCGTCAGACTGCGACGCGACGACTCAGAATAAGGAAACACGTTGAACTCGATCCCGGGAAACACCTGTAGCCTCTGGTCCTGGTTCAGAAACGTCGAGGCCCTCAATCCGCCGCGAACGGAGGCACCCCAGTGTTCTCCCAGGCTCTTGACGACCTGCCCGTCGACCCCGTAGCTTCTCGTGATGTTCGTGAAGTCGCCGGAGCTCAGCTCCGTGATCGATTCCCGGTAGGACCCATCGACCTCTGCCCTGATCTTCCACTGCTCAGTCGTCCGATTCGCCGACGCCG